>MWBF01000334.1 GCA_002068935.1 Chloroflexi bacterium ADurb.Bin325 | reverse complement strand
CCGCCGGCGTCGCGCCGGTCAGGCGGCGGTACACCTCCGCATACAGCGTATGGCTGAAGGTCAGCAGGAAGCTGTTGACCGCCAGCGACAGGAGCACCGACGCCAGGCCGCTGATGACCAGCCAGCCGGTGTGCAGCCGCGGCAGGAGGACCCGCCCGCCCTCCATGAACTGCTCCATTGCGCCGCTCCATTCGCGCATCCACACGCCCATCCACGGCAGCGTCAGCGGCAACATGATCATCTGGATGATCCCGTTCAGCACCGCGGACAGCAGCGCCAGCAGCAGCCAGAAGAGGATCAGCGCGCCGAGGTTGTGGATCGCCAGCCGCCAGCCCTCACGGATCGCCGCGCCGAGGCCACGACCGCCGACCACCGCGGACTGATACATCAGCGGCGGGAAGATGGCCGTGAAGACGAACAGCAGCAGGCCGACCAGGATCATCGCGCAGAGCAGCGCGACAAACAACATGACCAGGAAGACGATCCAGCCCTCGTCCGCGCGGGCGGCGACCAGCGCGGCGATGAACGCCGGGATGCTGAGGGCCACGCTGCAACCGAAGATGAACGGCACGATGCCCCACAGCAGATCCAACAGAAAGACGTACACCGCGCGGCCGACCCCGACGCTCACCCCGCGGCTCGTGTCGGTCTGCTCGCCGGCCCAGGCGAGCGCGGCCTCGTGCATGATCGCGCCGCGCATGACCAGGCTGATGACATAGCCGATCAGCCCGAACAGGATCAACACGGCCAGCGCGAGCGCGAGCGCGCCCAGGCCGGACATGAGCTCTGCGCCCATGCGCCGGGGCCACAGATCGGGATGCTCCATCATCCGCGCCACCATGTTCATGTAATTGCCCTGCCAGCGCAGGCCGAAAAGCTGATAGAAGCCCACCCCCAGGCTGCCCAGCAGCGTGGCCAACAGGCCGAAGAGCCAAAGCTTCTTGTGCTGCCAGATCTGGCGAAACGTGCCGACAAAGATCTCACCGAAAGGCATGATCCCCTCCTTGTGGCGCAACGCGCGTCACAATCGAGTATAACACAGCCGACCGTTTTGACAACGCTGCGGGCTGATGCTAACCTTGCGCAGCGATGTTCGATTTCACCCTACTTGCGCAGGATGCCGCGACCCTTGCGCGGCGCGGCGCCTTCACCACCCCGCACGGCACGTTACAGACGCCGGTCTTTGCGCCCGTCGGCACCCAGGCCACGGTCAAGACGCTGACCCCGCGCGATCTGGAACAACTGGGCGCGACGCTGGTGCTGGCCAACACCTACCACCTGTATCTGCGCCCCGGCGCGGCGCTCGTGTGCGACTTCGGCGGGCTGCACGGCTTCATGCGCTGGCCCCACCCCATGCTCACCGACTCCGGCGGGTTCCAGGTGTTCAGCCTCGCGCAGATGCGCAAGGTGGATGCGGACGGCGTCACCTTCCGCTCGCACATCGACGGCAGCCTGCACCGTTTCACGCCGGAAAGCTCCATCGCCGCGCAGGAGGCCCTGGGCGCGGACATCGTCATGTGCTTCGACGAGTGCCCGGAGCCGCTGGATCGGCGCTACAACGAGCAAGCGATGGCGCGCACCCACGCCTGGGCCGCGCGCTGCAAGGCCGCGCACCGGCGGCCCGACCAGGCATTGTTCGGCATCATCCAGGGCGGCGTCTTCGCAGACCTGCGCATCGAGAGCGCGCGCACCCTGCGCGCCCTGGACTTCCCCGGCTACGCCATCGGCGGCCTGAGCGTGGGCGAGACAAAGGCGGAGATGTACGCGACGTTGGATGCGGTCGCGCCGGAGCTGCCGGCGGATAAGCCGCGCTATCTGATGGGCGTCGGCGCGCCGGAGGACATCGTCGAGGGGGTCGCGCGCGGCATCGACATCTTCGACTGCGTGCTGCCCACGCGCACCGCGCGCAACGGCGGCCTGCTCACGCGCCGCGGCCGGCTGAACCTCATCAACAGCCGCTACGCCGCGGACCCGCTGCCGGTCGAGCCGGGCTGCGCCTGCTACACCTGTCAGAACTTCAGCCGCGCCTATCTGCGCCACCTGTTCAAGGCGCGCGAGATCCTCGGCCTGCACCTGGCCACGCTGCACAACGTCCACTTCATGCTGCGGCTGATGGAAGAGATCCGCGAGCATATCGTCGCCGGCACGTTCCCGGCGTTCCGCGCCGCGTTCCTGGCCGAGTACGCGCTGCCCGACCAGGCGGTGCGCCACGCACAGCACGAGGCGCGCAAGAACTCGCGGCGGGACGCAAAGGCCGCCGGATGAACCCGTATCGTGCACGCCGAGACGCCAGCCGCGCAAAGGGCTTCTGCGTCCTAAGCATGAGCCACCCACAGAAAGGCACGCGATGAACCTCATACAGGGCATCATCCTCGGCATCGTCCAGGGCCTCACCGAATTCATCCCGGTCAGCAGCTCCGGCCACCTCGTCCTGATCCCCTGGGCGCTCGACTGGCCCGCGCCGGGCCTGCTGTTCGACACGATGGTCCACTGGGGCACGCTGCTGGCCGTCGTCGCCTACTTCTGGCGCGACTGGCTGGGGGTCATCCGCGGCTTCCTGGCCAGCCTGACGCTGCGCGGGCCGTGGAGCACGGCCGCGGGCGGACGCCTGGCCGCCCCGGAAAGCCGCCTCGCCTGGGGTCTCATTCTGGGCACGCTGCCCGCGGTGATCATCGGCGTCCTGTTCAACGAATTCTTCGAGAGCCTGTTCGGGACGCCGGTGGCCGTCGCCGCCTTCCTGTTCGTGACCGCGCTGATCCTGATCGTCAGCGAGCGGCTGGGCCAGCGCGTGCGCGGGCTGGACACGCTCAAGATCCCCGATGCGCTGGCGATCGGCATCGGCCAGGCGCTGGCGATCGCGCCGGGCGTCAGCCGATCGGGCGCGACCATCGCGGTCGGCCTGGCCCGCGGGCTGACGCGCGAGGCTGCCGCGCGCTTCAGCTTCATGTTGTCGACCCCGATCATCGCCGGCGCGGGCGCGCAGCAACTGCTGAAGGTGATCCTTAACCACGAGACCGCGCCCGACCTGGCCGTCGTCGTCGGCGGATTCCTGGCCGCCGCGCTCTCCGGCTATCTGTGCATCCGCTATCTGCTGGCCTATCTGCGCCGCGGCAAGCTGTACGTGTTTGCCGCATATTGCATCGTCGTCGGCGTCGCCGCGCTGGCGCTCGCGCTGGCGCGCTGAGGGCCCCGCCGGTGAGCGCGTCTCCCTCCCTCCTGGACGGACGAGCGGGCGAACCTGCGGTTCGTCCGGGCTTGCTCGCTCAGAAGAAGGGGCCGCGGGCGGCCGCAAAGAGCCCTGGGATGCCGCGGCTCGGCCTGCTCGTCCTGCTCCTGCTCGCCCTTGCGGCGTGCACCGCGCGCGGGAGCGAGACGCCCGCGCCCACCGCGCTGCGCATCGCCGGCTCCACGACCATGGCCCCCGTGCTCAACGAGCTGGCGGCAGCCTACCAGACCCGCCAGCCGCACGTGCTGGTGGATGTGCGCGGGGGCGGATCGGGCGCGGGGATGGCCGAGCTGCGCCGCGGCACGGTGGATCTGGCCGCGGTGGCATGGCTGGCCCCGGACGCGGCCGCGCCGGCCGGCCTGGATGCCGTGCCGGTCGGCCGCGATGCGGTGGCGATCATCGTGCATCCCCAGAACCCGCTCCCCGGCCTGACAATCCTCCAGCTTCGGGCGCTCTACCGCGGGGAGACGCTCGACTGGGCCGCGCTGGACGGCGCGGGCGGCGAGCCGGTGCTCGTGAGCCGCGAGGAGGGCTCCGGCACGCGGGCCGCTTTCGAGGCGCTGGTGATGGGCGGCGACCGCGTGACGCTGAACGCCATCGTGATGCCAAACACCTCCGCGGTGGTCGATTATGTCGCCCGCCATCGCAACGCGATTGGCTACGTCAGCGCGGCCGCGCTGACCGAGGACGTCCGGGTCGTGCCGGTG
>MWBF01000333.1 GCA_002068935.1 Chloroflexi bacterium ADurb.Bin325 | reverse complement strand
TTCGACCCGCCCGCCGACCCCGTCGCGCTGGAGCTTCAGGCGCGGCTGGCGCAGCGAGGGGTGGATGCTGTGCTGGCGGAGGTGTGCGGCATCCAGCCGGGCGAGGAGCTGCACCGTCTGGTCGTCGCACGCTACGAGGCCCTGCGAGGCGGGAGGGGGTAGGACGCCGATGGCGCTGAAGGATGCTGCGGCCCCTGACCGGCTGGCGGCCGCGCTGCGCGCGGTCTACGAGCGACCGCAGCCGCCGACGCCCTGGGTCCACGGCGGCAACCTGCCGTGGGACGACCCTGCGTTCAGCGAGCGGATGCTGGCCGAGCACCTGGATCAGTCGCACGGCGCGGCCAGCCGCCGCCTGCCGGAGATCCGGGCGCAGGTCCAGGTGATGATGGCATGGCTCGACCTGCACCCCGGCGACCGGCTGCTCGACGTCACCTGCGGGCCGGGGCTGTACGCCGCGGAGTTTGCGCGGGCTGGCGTCCACGTGACCGGCGTCGATTTCAGCCCCGCGTCCATCCGCTATGCGCGGGCCCACTGCGCGGGCCTGCCGTGCGAGTTCGTGCAGGCCGACGTGCGCACGCTGGACTACGCCGGGGCCGCGTTCGATGCCGCAATCTACCTCTACGGGCAGTTTACCGTCCTGACGCCCGCCGAATCGCGCGCGATGCTCGGCCGCATCCACGCCGCGCTGCGGCCGCGCGGCCGGCTGCTGCTCGAGATCCTCGACGATGCGCACTTCGACAAGGCGGACGGCAACTGGTGGTACACCGACCGGGGCGGGCTGTGGGGCGACTTCCCCTTCCTGCACCTGGGCGAGCGCCGCTGGGATGCGGAGCAGCACGCGGCCATCGAGCGGTTCTACATCATCAACCTCGACACCGGCGAGATGCAGGTCTACGGCCTGTCCGACCAGGCCTACCCGGTGGAGGCGGTGACGGCCATGCTTGCGGAGGCGGGGTTCGGTGGGACGACGGTGCATCCGGCGTGGGATCGACTGGCGCTGAACGACGCGCCTGAGTGGGTCGTGTACGTCGCAGAGGCGTGAATTTTGGGACAGGATTGACAGGTTGGTTTCAAGCTGCCGCGCCTGTCGGACAACAGGAGGCGTCATGGTTCATCCCATCCATGTGCTGCCGGTGCGCGGGCGCGCCGCGGTGATCAACCGGGTGCTCGCGCAGCGGCTCGAAACCGTGCTTCCCGCGGCGATGGCCGCGTCTGGCATCGATATGTGGCTGATCCTCTGCTACGAGGACAACCTCGACCCGGTCTTCACCACCCTCATCCCGATGGACACCTGGTGTCCGATCCTGCAGGTCATCGTGTTCTATGACCGGGGGCCGGGGCCGGACGGCGTCCACCGGATCGAGCGCATCAACATCTCCGGCACGAACACGCACGATCTGTACGACCGGCCCTATCGCGGCCAGCTCGAGAGCGAGCAGTGGCCCCTGCTGCTGCGTGTCATCGAGGAGCGCGACCCGCAGCGCATCGGCGTCAACATCGGGCCGGTGCAGTGGGCCGCGGGCGGGCTCACGCACAATCTGTACGGACAGTTGACCTCTCGCCTGCCGGCGAAATATGTGGCGCGCCTCGTGTCCGCCGAGCCGCTGGCGACCGCCTGGCTGAGCACGCTGTCCGAGGAGGAGCTGACGCTGTATGAGCACGTGGCCGAGGTCGCGCACGCGATCATCGCGCGCTGCTACAGCAGCGCGGCGCTCATCCCGGGCGTGACCACCGCGGCGGATCTGGAGTGGGCCTACTGGCAGACCAGCGCGGATCTCGGCCTGGAGCTGGCGTTCAAGCCGTTCTTTACGCGGGTGCGCAGCAACGCGGCGCGCGAGCTGTACGGGCCGGACGACATGATCATCCGCCCCGGCGACCTGGTGCACTGCGACGTGGGGATCAAGTATCTGCGGCTCAACTCGGATCATCAGGAGTGGGCCTACATCCTGCGGCCGGGCGAGAGCGCCGCGCCCGCGGGCCTGGCCGCGCTGCTGGCCGAGGGCAACCGGCTGCAAGACATCTTCATGGCGGAGTTCGTCCACGGGCTGACGGGCGACCAGTTGTTGGCCAAGATCCTGGCCCGCGCGCGCCGCGAGGGCATCCCCAACCCGCGCGTCTACTCGCACTCGCTGGGGCTGTATCTCCACGAGCCGGGGCCGCTGATCGGCCTGCCGTGGGAGCAGGAGCGCAACCCCGGCCGCGGGGATGTGGCGCTGGACTACAACAACGCGTTCACGATGGAGCTGTCGGTCAGCGGGCCGATCCCGGAATGGGACGGGCAGGAGGTCCGGCTCAGCATGGAGCAGGATGTCGTGTTCACGCGCGCCGGCTGCCGCCTCATCGACGGCCGCCAGACCGCATTTCACCTGATTTGACGGAAAGGAGGCAGGCATGAAGCTGGGCATGGCGTATTACGGCGCGCATCTGCCGGAGCATCTGCGGACGGATCTGGCCGCGCTGCGCGCGATGGGCTGCGACGAGGTGCTCGTCACGCTGGCGGAGAACGACTTCCACATCTTCCCCGGCAAGGTGCGCAGCGCCCCGGCCATCGGCCACGACCTGGGGCTGCGCATCGTCGCAAACCTGTGGGGCTTTGCGTGCGCGTTCGGCGGCGGGCGGGTGAGCCGCCTGCTGACCGACAACCTCGACGTGTGGCAGGTGCGCCGGGACGGCACGCGCAAGGGCGAGGGGTGCATGAACCATCCCGCGCTGCGCCGCCGCGCGGAGGAGATGGTCGAGGAGTGCGCGAGGCTGGGGTACGACGCGTACTTCTGGGACGAGCCGACCGTGCAGGACTGCTACTGCGAGCACTGCCAGGCGCGCTACGCCGCGGCCGGCGGCCGCGGCGACCTCCGCCGCGCCGCGGCCGGCGACCTGGACGCGTTCCGCCAGGCGAGCATCGCAGCCTATGTCGCGGACATGAGCGCGTTCGTCAAGCGGCTGGATGCGCGCCTCGAGACCGCGACGTGCGTGATGCCGACCGACGCGGCCGCGTGGGAGGCCACCGCGGCCATCGCGGCGCTCGACACCTTCGGCACCGACCCCTACTGGGAGTGTCTCGGCCAGGACATGGCCTGGGTGCGCGAGAAGACGCGCGCCGCGGTCGAGCTCAGCCGGCGCTACGGCAAGCGGTCGCTGATGTGGCTACAGGCGTGGCGCATCCCCGCGGGCCGCGAGCGCGAGATCGAGGAGGCCGCGCAGATCATCGCCGCGGAGGGGCCGGATGCGCTCTACACGTGGGGCTTCCGCGGGAGCGAGGGGACGAACGAGGCGTGCGAGGATCCGGCCGCGGCATGGGCGGCCGTGATCCGCGCATATCAGGCGCTGCGGGGGTGAGGGGGCGGCGAGTTGATCCCATGCCGGCCCGCCCGGCGATAAATCGGCCCGGGCTTTTTAAATGAGCTCTCAGCCTCCGCGCTCCAGACGCCCGCCGCCCCCTACTCGCGCAGCGCGCAGACCTGGACCGCGCCGATCAGCCCCGACGGCATCTTGACGCCGCCCTTGTACTGGCGGTGATCCTTGCTGCCCGCGTCGGCGTAGCCGACAAGCTGGTTGCGCAGCGTGGGCGTGACGGTGATCGTCAGTGTGTTCTCGCCCGCACGCAGCAGGCCGGTGACCTCGCAACGCCAGGGGGGCACGAGCAGCGGCGCGAGCGCCTGCCCGTTGAGGACGATGTCCGCGCGGTCGCAGACGCGGTCGAATTGCAGGAAGTAGCGCCGGCTGGTCTCCACCGGCCCCAGCGTAAACGTCGTGCGATACGCGCCCGGATCGCCCAGGTTCGCCAGCTCCGGCACCGCGCGCCAGTCGTGCAGCTCGGCCAGCTCCAGCTCGATGCGGCGATGCGTGCCGTTGACGAGGCGTTGATCCGCGCTGAAGGCGAAGCCGTGCACCGCGGCCACCGGCTCGAGATCCGCGGCCAGCACCGCGGGCGCAGCCGCGGGCAGGC
>MWBF01000332.1 GCA_002068935.1 Chloroflexi bacterium ADurb.Bin325 | reverse complement strand
GGCCAGGGTCCTGCCGTATTGCGGCTTGTATGCGATCATTTCAGGATTGCTCCTATCGTCAGGCGGCCCGCGTCGGAAATCGGCGCGAGCGATCTTTACGGAACGAGCGTCTGATATAGCAGGACGACGTTGAGCCCGAGGATCGTCGCGGTCGCGGCCCAGGCCAGCGCCTTGATGACGCGGCCGTTGGCGAACGGCCCCATGATCGTCGGGTTGCTGGTGAAGAGCACCAGCGGGACCACCGCGAACGGCAACTGGAACGACAGGCTGACCTGCGACAGTACCAGGATTTGCAGCGGGTCGATGTTCAGGCCGATGATGACCAGCGTGGGCAGCATGGTGACGAGGCGGCGCAGCCAGACGTTTATCTTGTGGTGGATGAACCCCTCCATGATCACCTGGCCGGCCATGGTCGCGGTGGTGGAGGACGCCAGCCCGGAGGCAAGCAGGGCCAGGGCAAACGCGACGCTGGCCAGCGGGCCGAGCAGCGGGGTCAGGGTATGGTAGGCGGACTCCAGCGAGTATTCGGCCAGCTTGCCGCCGGCGAACGCGGAGGCGGACATCACCAGGATGGCCGCGTTGACGAAGAATGCGCCGTTGAGCGCGACCAGCGAATCGGCCACGGCCAGCCGATAGACCCGCCGCTTGCGTTCCAGCGAGTCGCTGGGCCGGACGCGCGTCTGGATCAGCGCGCTGTGCAGATAGAGGTTGTGCGGCATCACGGTGGCGCCGATGATGCCCACGGCCACCAGCGTGGCCCCGATCGGCAGCGACGGCACCAGCAGCCCGCGGATCATCTCGTCGAGCGGCGGCTTTGCCAGCAGGATCTCCGCCATGTAGCCGAAGCCGATCACCGCGATCAGCCCGATGATGACCATCTCCACCTTGCGGAAGCCGTAGCGCTCCAACAGCAGGATCAGCGAGATCACCGCGCCCGTGAGCAGCGCGGCCGGGAAGAGCGGGATGCCGAAGAGCAGGTTGAAGCCCACCGCGCCGCCCAGGAATTCGGCCAGGTCGGTGGCCATCGCGGCCAGCTCCGCGGTGACCCAGAGCGCGACGCTGGCCCAGCGCGGGTAGTGGTCGCGGCAGACCTCGGGCAGCGACTTGCCGGTGGCGATGCCGAGCTTGGCGGCTAGGATCTGCAGCAGGATCGCCATCAGATTGGCCACGAAGATCACCCAGAGCAGGCGATAGCCGAAGCGCGCGCCGCCCTCGATGTCGGTGCCCCAGTTTCCGGGATCCATGTAGCCGACGCTGATGACGAACGCGGGGCCGAAGAAGACCAGCGCCCGCTTGAGCACGGCGAGGCTGCCGTAGCGGAGGAAGAGCTCTTTGGCGCGCGCCAGCTCCTCGGCCAGCCAGGGCCGCCGCGGCAGCGCGATCTCGCGGATGGTGTTGGCGTCGAGGAGGATCTGGTTGGCGTCGGCGCGCGCCAGCGTCAGTGTGCGACCGTTGACCCGGTAGGTGACGGGGTCGCCGAGCGGATCCGCGCTCACCGCGGCGAGCTCCGCGCCGACCCGAAGCCCCGCGGCCTCGGCGCGCGCGCGCAGCGCCGGCGACTCCCCGATGTCGGCCACGCGCGCGGCCTGGCCGATCTCGATCTCGGAGAGCGGCGTGCGTTCGGGAGGCGCGTCGATGACCGCGATGCTGGCCGCGGCGGCCGGGGTCAGGCTCAGCCTCTGGCCGCCGCTCCACACCAGCACGCGGCCCGCCGCACGCTCGTCCACCTCCACCTGCGCGCCGCGCGTCAGCCCGATCAGGGCCAGTTGGGCAAACAGCGCGGGCGGCTCGTCCTCGACGTGGACGATGCGGCCCACGCGGCGGAGCGGCCAGTCCGCGAGGGATACGCCCTGCTCGGCCGGCAGCTCGCCCTCGCGCGAGGGGATGGGGTCGCCGTGCGGGTCGAAGCGGGGGTGGCCCAGCTCCCGTTCCAGCGCGTCGATCTCCTCCGGCGTCGCGAGATGTTCGCGGCGCATGGCTTCGTCGTGCAGCGCGTCCAGCGCCAGCCCCTCTTTGTCGGCCAGATACCGCTCCCAGAGGCGGTGGGCGCGGATCAGCTCCAGCGCGCGGCGCTCGCCCGACCGGGTGATGCGCAGCGCATCGCCTTCGGCCTCGGCCCATCTGCGCCGCGTCAGCTCGGATGCAATCAGCGCGTAGCGGCCAGGTTGCAGGTTGGCCGCGCGGACGAGCGCGCGCGGCTGGATGAGGAGCTCCTGGCGCGATAGGTGATAGAGCGCCTTGAGCGTGTCTTCGGTGATCTCGTCCAGGCCCAGCGCGACGCGCTGGGTCCGCCGCCAGAGGACAACGACCGCAACCGACAGCGCCACGATGACGGCAACCAGAAAGACGAGCAAATAGGGCATCGGCATGCGTCCCGACTGAAGATTTGGCTTTGGCTGCGACGGAACCGGCGGGCCGTCCACGGTCAAGCGAGGCGCTCGCAGCAGCGATCTTGGCCGTTATTGTAGTCGAAGGTCGAGCCTGCCGCAATTCCAGATGGGTTGGCGCTGGTCGAGCTGGCTGCACTGGCGGGTCAGCGCGCCACGCGCCTGCCGCCGCCCGTCGCATCAGCGCGCAGGAGATCCTGCACTTCGGCCTTCGTCACCACGGGCAGATCGAACATGAGCGTCTGCTTGAGGCGGGTCGCGGCGTCGCCGACCAGCACGCCCTTCTCCAGCCCCTCCGCGCCGAACCCTGCGGTCAGCAGGCCGTAGTAGAAGCCGCCGTTCCAGGTGTCGCCGCCGCCCAGCCGGTCGAGCAGCACGATGTCGCGCACCGCGGCCGACCGCACGAAGTGGCCGGCCGCGTCGAGCGCGGCGGACTCCCATCGGTTGGCCTCGAAGCTGTCGGGGTAGCGCAGCGTCAGCGCGACGATCTCGGCATCGAACAGCGCGCGCACCTGCTCGGCGAAGGCTTGCAGATCCGCATCGCTCACCGGGCCCAGGTCGCCCCGGTCGATCTGCTCGGCGCTGTATGGCCCGCAGCCCAGCCCGTACAGCACCGCCATGTCCTCGATGGTCGTCACGACGATGCTGACGTGCTGCCGGATGAGCGGGGTCAGCACCGCGCGGCACTGTTCGGCGGACCACAGCGTCGCGCGGTAGTTCAGATCCAGCCCGACGCGGCAGCCGTCGGGCATGGCAGCCACGGCCTCCTCGAACGCCTCCAGCAGATAGTTGCGCTCGTATTTGCTGTGCGCCGCAAGCCCGAAGGTGATGCCCGATGTGTGGAACAGGCGGCAGCCGGCTAGCGCGTTTCCCCAGTCCACCATGCCCGGGGCCAGGCGGCTGGCCGCGGAATACATGCGCTGATACCAGCCGACGCTCTTGCGCGGGGTGCGCCCGATCTCGTAGAGGAAGCGGCCCACCGGCTCGCCCCTGGGCGCCCAGGCGAAGTAGTCGGTGTTCACGCCCTGCCCGCGCGCGGTGTCGCGGATGAGCCAGCCGTAGGGGTTATCGGGCACGCGCGTGATGTAGCCGCTGGGGATGCCGAGCCGCGCGAGGATCATCGCCAGGGTGTATTCGCTGCCCGCCAGCGAGATGTGCACCTGGCGGGCCATCTCGAGGCGCTGCAGATCCGCCGGCGTATCGCGCACCATCGTCTCGCCGAAGGCGACGAACGCGGGGCCGCGGCCGGCGAATTCAGACAGGTCGTCTTTCAAGATGTTGAGCATATAATCCCCTTATCTGCATTCATCGGCGTTCTATTCACTCCCGTCCCGCGGCGACTGCGGCCACGAAGCGCCGCGCCCGTTCGGTCAGGCCGGGCCAGTCCGCGGCGGCGAGGGTCTTCTGGTTGATGAGCTCGCTGCCGACGCCCACGGCCGCCGCGCCGGCGCGGATAAAGTCCGCGGTGTTGTCCAGATCCACCCCGCCCACGGGGACCAGGGCTGCCTGGGGCAGCGGCGCACGCACGGCCTTGATGTACGCGGGGCCGCCGATACTGGCGG
>MWBF01000331.1 GCA_002068935.1 Chloroflexi bacterium ADurb.Bin325 | reverse complement strand
GCCTCTCACGTTGGTGCGGCCCAAGCCGATGCTGCCGGTCGTCAATCGCCCCGTGCTCAGCCACATCCTGGAGCTGCTCAGAAGACATGGCTTCACCGACGTCGTGATGACGTTGCAGTATCTGGCCGGGCAGATTCAGGACTACTACGGCGACGGCAAGTCGTGGGGCCTGAACATCCGGTACGTCATCGAGGAGGCGCCGCTCGGCACCGCCGGCAGCGTCCGGAACGCGGACTTCCTCTTCAAGGACGAGCCGATCCTCGTCATCAGCGGCGATGCGCTGACCGACCTCGACCTGACCGCGATGGTGGAGTTCCACCGGGCGCGGCGCTCGCATTTCACGATGGCGCTGACGCACGTGCCGGACCCGCTGGAGTACGGCGTCATCAACGTCCGGCTGGACGGTCGCATCGCCCAGTTTGCCGAGAAGCCGAGCTGGGGCGGCGTCACGTCCGACACGGTCAACACCGGCATCTATATCGTCGAGCCGCAGGTCATGGCGCGCATGCCGCGCAACACCCGGCTGGACTGGAGCCAGGACATCTTCCCCGGCATGTTGGCGCGCGGCGAGCCCTTCTACGGCTGGGTCGGCGAGGGCTACTGGTGCGACATCGGCACGCTGCGCGAGTATCACCGCGCCAACAGCGACCTGCTCACCGGCCGGCTGGATCTGGGCCAGATCGGCGCGCGCGTGGGGTCGGGCATCTGGGCCGGCGGCGCGGTCGAGATCGCGCCGGACGCCCAGCTCTTCGGCCCGATCTATCTGGGCGACGAGGTCAAGATCAAGCGCGGGGTTGTGATCCACGGGCCGAGCGTCATCCGCGACTACACCATCCTCGACAACCATGCGCGCGTCCAGCACAGCGTCATCTGGCGCAACTGCTATATCGGCGAGGGCGCGATGCTGCACGGCGCAGTCGTCGGACGCCAGTGCAGCGTCAAGGCGCGCGCCATGATCTTCGAAGGGGCCGTCATCGGCGACGGGACGGTCATCGGCGAGGACGCGCTGGTCCAGCCGGGCGTCAAGATCTGGCCGGAGAAGAACATCGACAACGGCGCGCTGGTGTCCCACAGCCTCATCTGGGGCGCGCAGGGCCGGCGGATGCTGTTCGGGCGTTACGGCGTCACGGGCGTCGTCAACGTGGATCTGACGCCGGACTTCGTCGCGCGGCTCGGCGCGGCCTTCGGCTCGTTCCTGCCGAAGGGCAGCCGGGTGACGATCAACCGCGACCCGCACCGCAGCTCGCGCATGATCAAGCGGGCGCTGGTTTCCGGCCTGCCCTCGGCGGGCAACAACGTGATCGACCTGCGCACCCTGCCCATCCCGGTCGCGCGCTACTACACGCGCGCCGTCGGCGCGGCGGGCGGCGTGCACATCCGCCTCTCGCCCTATGACCCGCGCGTGGTGGACGTTCGCTTCATGGGCGGCAACGGCCTGAACCTGACGCGCGAGCAGGAGCGCGGGGTCGAGCGCATCTTCTTCCGCGAGGATTACCGCCGCGCCTATCTGGACGATATCGGCAACATCGAGTATGCGCAGGACGCGGGGGAGGTATATGCGCGCGGCTATCTGGAGTCGCTGGACGTCGGGGCCATCCGCGCGGCCCGCTTTAAAGTGGTCGTGGACTATGCCTACTCGCCCGCGGTGGATGTCCTGCCCGACCTGTTGGACAAGCTCCAGGTGGAGGTGCTGCCGCTGAACGCGCGCGTCGACGCGGGGCGGGTGTCCCTCTCGCAGGAGGAGTTTCGCGCGGGGCGCATGCAACTGGCGCGCATCAGCCAGGTCCTCGACGGGCTCAGCCTCGGCGTCCGCCTGGACGTGGGCGGCGAGCGGCTCTTCGTGGTGGACGACACGGGCGCGAGCGTGCCGGACGAGATCATGTGCGCGGCCATGACCGCGCTGGTGTTCCGCACCTATCCCGGCAGCACGGTGGTCGTGACGGTCGATCAGCCGCTGATCTTCGAGCGGCTGGCCGCGCGCTACGGCGGCCGCATCCGGCGCTGCGCGATGGATCCGCAGGCGCTGATGCAGGCCGCGGCCGAGGGCGGCGTCCTGATGGCCGGCGACGGCAGCGGGTACTTCGTCTTCCCGCGGCTGCACCCCGCCATCGACGGCCTGTTTGCGCTCGGCAAGCTGCTGGAGCTGCTGGCCCGCCAGGAGGTGCGGCTCTCGCAGGTGATCGCGGAGCTGCCGCCGTTCTATGTGGCGACGGGCGACGTGGAGGGCGACTGGGAGACGAAGGGCTCGGTCATGCGCTGTCTGATCGAGCAGCTTTCGCGACTGCGCCACGAGACGCTCGACGGCATCAAGATCTATCTCAACGACGACGAGTGGGTGCTCATCCGGCCGGACAGCGACACGTCCAGGTTCCACCTGGTCGCGGAGGCCAGGAGCGAAGCCGTCGCGCAGGAGCTGATCGCCGATTACGGCGGCATCGTGCACCGTTTCGTCAAGAGCCGGTGCCTCAAGGATTCGGGAGAGCGGGGCGAAGAGGATATATGACGATCAAGTTCGGCACGGACGGCTGGCGCGCCGTCATCAGCGACGAATTCACCTTTGCGAACGTGCGCCACGTGGCGCAGGCCATCGCCGAGGTGCTGCTCGAAAACGCCGCTGGCGCGGCCGCCGCGCCGCTGGTCGTCGTGGGCTTCGACACCCGTTTCCTCTCCGACCGGTACGCTATCGCCGTCAGCGAGGTGCTCGCGGGCAACGGGCTGCGCGTCGCGCTGGCGCGCGCGGATGCGCCGACGCCGGCGGTGTCGTATGCCATCCCGCAGATGCAGGCCGTGGGCGGCGTGATGATCACCGCCAGCCACAACCCTCCGCGCTACAACGGTATCAAGCTGAAGTCGCGCCACGGCGGCAGCGCGGCCACCGCGGACACCGACCGCGTGGAGGCCCGGCTGGCGGCCAACCTGGCCGCGGGCCGCGCGCCGGCCCTCCTGCCGCTGGAGGATGCGCAGGCGCAGGGCCTCGTCGACCGCTTCGACCCCTTTCCTGCATACGCCGACCATCTGCGCACGCTGATCGACTTCGACGTGATCGGCCGGGCCGGGCTGTCGGTCGTGGTCGATGCGATGTACGGCACGGGCCGCGGCTATCTCTGCAACCTGCTCCGCGCGGCCGGCGCGCGGGCGCTGGAGATCCGCGGAGAGATGAACCCCGGCTTCAACGGCATCCACCCCGAGCCGATCGCCCGATACCTCGGTCCGTTGATGGAGCTGACTCCCACGGGGGGCCATCACCTGGGCCTGGCGACGGACGGCGATGCGGATCGCATCGGCGCGGTCGGGCCGACGGGCCGCTTCATCGACCCCCACTGCATCATGACGCTGGCGCTGCGCTATCTGGTGGAGGAGCGCGGGCTGACCGGCGCGGTGATCAAGACCGTCTCGACGACGCAGATGCTCAACCGGCTGGCCGCGCGCTACGGGCTGCCGCTGCACGAGACGCCGGTCGGCTTCAACCACATCGGCGACCTGATGCTCGCCGGGGATATGCTGATCGGCGGCGAGGAGTCGGGCGGCATCAGCATCAAGGGCCACATCCCCGAGGGCGACGGCGTGCTGATGGGCCTGCTGATGGCGGAGATGGTCGCGTATTATGGCAAGTCGCCGGAGCAGATGCTGGCCGACGTGATGGCCGAGGTCGGCGCGTTCGAGTATGCGCGGCACGACTTCCACGTGAAGCCCTTCGACAAGAAGACGCTCGTCGCGCAGCTCGTGGCGCGCGCGCCGGCGCAGCTCGCCGGCCTGGCGCTGGCCTCCATCAACACGCGCGATGGCGTCAAGTACCTGATGAGCGACGATAGCTGGCTGCTCATCCGGCCGTCCGGCACCGAGCCGGTGCTGCGCGTGTACGCGGAGGCGCATACCCTGGAGACGGTCAACGCGCTGCTGGAAGAAGGCAGCCGCCTGGCGAACGGCGCGCGGGCGTAGGCTGTCTGTCGTGGCCCCCACCCCGGCCCTC
>MWBF01000330.1 GCA_002068935.1 Chloroflexi bacterium ADurb.Bin325 | reverse complement strand
CCGCCACGACGGGCGGAACCTCGCGATGGAAGAGCGCATGGTAGATGCGTTGGGCTTCGTTCATGGCAAGATCAATCGTACGGCAACTCGTTGAAATCATCGCGGAGGATTTGAGCAATCTGTAGGGCGAGCAGCGGCACGTCGTGGCGCGCTGTATACCATACAACATCCAGGTTCAGCCCAAAATAGTGATGCACAGCGAAGTTGCGGAAGCCGATGATATCACGCCAGACGATGTCGCTATGACGGTTCCGTAGCTCATCGGACAGTCGTGCTGCGGCTTCACCGATAATGACCAGACGATACAAGACCGCATCTCTATAGATCTCATTTTCGACCCATTCCTCTTCGGTAATGCCGCGTAGAGTGCGATCAATCGATGCGGCGGCTTCGAGGATGTCGTCGAGGTAGAGGCGCTCATCGCGCATAGATCACCTCACTGTCCGCAATCACTGAATCGCGAATGCGAGGTTTGAGGCTATTCTTGGGCACCAGATCGATTTCGCGGTCGAAGATGGCCTCCAGCTCCCGTCGGATGCGCCCATATTCGAGCAGCCCCATGTGTATCGTGGGGTCGAACTCCACCAGCACATCGATGTCGCTGTCGGGGCGAAAATCGGCGCGCAGAACTGAGCCGAACAGCGCCAGCGAGCGAATACCGTTCGCCCGACAGAATTCGGCCAGTTGTCGTTCGGGCACAGAGATACGAGCCTTTGCCATGTCCCTATTATAACACCGATAGAGGCTGGCCCCCACCCTGGGCCCCCGCTGCGCAGGGGAGGGTAGCTTGCCTCACCCCCTCGACTCCCCCTCTCCTGACGACGAGCCTCCGGCTCGCACGTCAGGAGAGGGGGCTGGGGGGTGAGGCTGGCGCTCAGCAAATTCCGGATAGGTTCTTTGTTGCAGCGACGAGCTGGCCCCCACCCTGGGCCCCCGCTGCGCAGGGGAGGGGACGTCACCCTGGCTCGGTCGGAGACCGGCCAGAGCAGGGCTGTGCAGGGGAGGGAACGCCGCCCCTTCCCCCGTTCCGACGGGGGAAGGGGTCGGGGGATGGGGGCCAGGCCGCCCCCACCCTCAACCCTGCAAATGCCGCGCGAAGAACGTCGCGATCTCGTAGAAGCAGCGCACCTTGTTCTCGTACCGGGTCACGTCGTGCCCCTCGTTCTCGAAGATCAGGAAGTCGATCTCCTTGCCCTGGCCGCGCAGCGCGTCCACCACATCCTCCGACTCGTCCGCGCGCACCCGCGGGTCGGTGCGGCCCTGGATCACGAGCATGGGACAGGCCAGCCGGTGCAGATAGGTGCTGGGCGAACGCTCGATCAGGAAGTCGCGGTCCTGTTCGGGGTGGCCGAGCGCGAGATAGAAGTAGGTCTTCCACGTCTCCGGGATGCGCTCCAGGAAGGTAAGCAGGTTGTAGGGGCCGGACATATCGCACACGGCCTGCCAGAGCTCGGGGTGTTGGCCCGCCAGCAGCAGCGCCATGTAGCCGCCGTAGGAGCGGCCCAGCAGGCCCACGCGAGCCATGTCCAGCCGAGGGTCGCCGCACAGGTGCGCGTGCGCGGCCACGTGATCCAGCCGATCCAGCCCGCCCCAGTCCCGATCCACGCGCTTCATGTAATCCATGCCGTAGCCGGAGCTGCCCCGGACGTTGGGCACGAAGACGGCGAACCCGTTGAGCGTAAAGAACTGGATGAGCGGCATGAACCATGTGAAATCGGGGCGCTCCTGGCTGTGCGGGCCGCCGTGGACGTAATAGATGAGCGGCCGCGGCCCCTCGAAGCCCAGCTCCGCCGCGGGCAGATAGAGCCGGGCGGAGATGCGCAGCCCGTCATGGCTGATGAACGCCGCGTCCTCGCCGGCCGCGAGCAGGTGGGCCGGGATGCCCAGGACGCGCTCGCGCGTGAGCTGGACGACCTCCGCCGCGGCCCCGCGGTCGGCCGTCGGCCTGACGATGAAGAGCTGCGCGGGCGAGGTCGCGGTCGAGAAGGCCAGGGCATAGGCGTCGCTTGCCTTGTCATAACGGATCGTCTGCGCGACGCCGTCTGCGAGCGGCCCCTGGCCGCAGATGACCCGGTCGAGCGTCATGCGGCCCTGCGCCTCGTCGAAGACGCCCTCGTAGAGCCACGTGCAGCCGTCGATGTTGTAGTGGAGCAGGTAGCGGTCGTCGTGCAGCCGCTCGACGCCCTCGAACACTCCCTCCCCCGTATGCACCGCGCCGACGATCGTGACCGGGCGGATGGCGGCCGGGTCATCCAGCGGCAGATAACCCAGCCCGTAGCGGTCGTCGAACAGCACCGTGAAGCAGAGCAGGCCGTTGTCCGGCGTGAAGATGCACGCGCCGAGCGCATTGAGCGGGATCGTCTCCCCCGCGGCGCGCTGTTCGATCGGCGTGCCGTAGAGCAGGCGGCGGCCCTCCTGCCCGCGCTCCCACAGATAGAGGACGTGGTCGCCGATGGTGTAGCCGTCGATCAGCGCGATGCGCGCATAGTCGTCGCTCACCCCCGCGACCCGATTGCCGTAGATGCTCGTCCCCAGCGAGGTCAGGTCGCCGGTCTCCAGGTCGGCCAGATAGCTCTCGATATCCGGGCTGCGCCGCGTGTCCACGCTGATGAAGAGCCGGTTCCGTTCGGGGTCGCAGTGGCTCAGATACAACTGCATGCCGGCGAAGCGGTCGCCGAACAGCGGCTCCGGGAAGCCGCCCTCCAGCGGCACGGTGAACGGCTGGTAGTTCTCGTCGCCGTCCCGGTCGATCATCACGATGACCTTGCCGAGCTTCGGAAAGACGTAGAACGGGACGGGGCCGACCACCCCCGGCGTCATCAGGCTGATGTCGGGCGGCAGCAGCGGCTCCGGCACGCTGCCGGCCGCATCCATCGCATAGAGGCTGAACCGGCCCGACAGGTTGCTGATGAAGTAGAGCCGATCGTCGACCAGTTGCGGACAGAGGAACAGCCGCGCCGAGAGCAGGGATTCGATCTTGAATGCGGGCATATGGCGCTCCTGAAGGGCTAATATCGGCGATATAGCGGGGCCAGGGAGATGCGCCGGGCCTTGCTCACCCACGGCAGGCAGAGGATCAGCCCCGCGACGAAGCCCCCGATGTGGGCGAACCAGGCGGTGCCGCCGTCCGCGCTGGACACGCCGAGGGACAGGACGCCGTTGAAAAGCTGCAACAGGAACCAGACGCCCAGGACCAGCACCGCCGGCAGAGATATGACCCGGCCGAAGTAGCCGAAGATGACCAGCGTATCGACGCGCGCGTGCGGGAAGAAGACCAGATAGGCGGCCAACACGCCGGCGATGGCGCCGCTGGCCCCGATGCCCGGAACGGTGGAGCCCCAGGAGGAGAGCACCTGCGCGAGGCTGGCCGCAAAGCCGGTCAGGAAGTAAAAGACCGTGAACCAGAAGCGGCCCATGACATCCTCGATGTTGTTGCCGAAGACCCACAGATAGAGCATGTTGCCCAGGATATGCATGACGCCGCCGTGCATGAACATCGAGGTGACGAAGGTCAGCCAGGTCGCCAGGCCGGGCTCGCGCGCGACGCGCGCCGGCACGACGCCGTATTCGAGCACGGCCTGCTGGAGCGCCCGCTCGCCGCCCGCGCCGAGCACGAGCATCTGCCACAGGAAGACCGCCACGTTGATGAGGATCAGCACGATGGTGACCAGCGGGAACCGATAGGTCGGGATTCGATCACGGATCGGGATCATGCATCGCCTCCTGCGTGAGATCGCGTGCGCGGCAACGTGCGGCGTCGCGCCGCCGGATGCGCCCGGACGGGGCGCGCGATGCCGAGATCAGGGCCGCCGGATGTCATCCGCCCCGTCCCTGATGACCCACCGCGCCGCTGCCTGCCATAAGCCCCGTCATCATTGGGCCATTATACCATCTGTTTTGGCGGCTCGCCGTTTTGCAGAGCTGCGAGAGCCTGTCTTGGCCCCCATCCCCCGGCCCCTTCCCCCGTGAAACGGGGGAAGGGGAGATGCGCTCCCGCCC
>MWBF01000329.1 GCA_002068935.1 Chloroflexi bacterium ADurb.Bin325 | reverse complement strand
GGGCGCGGTCAGCTCCAACAGCCGCCGTACGCCGAAGGTCTGCCCGGCCGTGAAGCGATTGACCGGCGCGCCGTTACGCGCCACCAGCAGTTCGACGGTGGACATACCGATCGAGACGACGCCGATCTCCTTGGCGAAGAGCAGTTTACGGGCCGGGATGAAGCTGCCCATCGCGTCGAGCAGGAAATCGAAGAGCGCGCCGGCCGGTTGCGAGGCGATCCTGACCTCGGCGATGGCGACCTCGCAGGTCGCGTCGTCGGCCGCCCAGATATGGTTGCCGACCAGCCAGCGGCGCACGCCCGCGACCAGGCCCGCGGTCTCGGTCTCCGGGCCGGTGAGCGATTCGAGAGGCAGCCCGATGGTCACGTTCAGGACGGTCGCCGGCTGGCCGCGCTGCCGGAAGTAACGGGTCAGCCCGCCGTAGGTCAACGCCTGAAGTTCCGGGGAGCCGGTGAAGCGGTCGTGATCCAGATTCTCGACCACCCGACCCCAGTCGGCCGCGCGCTCGCCGACCCAGAAGGCCCCGGCCGGGGAGGCGATGCGCAACGGCGGCTTGGCCCGCGCCAGACCGGCCACGCCCGCATTGACGCCGGAGCGCCCCGCAGGCCGCGGGCCGGGGCGCTCTCCGGGTTCGTGGGACGGCGCTGGTGCGAGTGTCCGGCTGAGGGTGCGACTGCCGTCGATAGCCACGATGGAGGGGAGTTGGATGCCACCGCCCGGGCCATAGACCTTGATGGCGCCGGCGCCCGGGTCGATGCCCAGGAGCGCCTCCGGCGCCGCATCGGCCGGGGCAGGCGGACCGCCCTCTCGACGATAAGGTGTTGGTGTCTGCATGGGATCCTCCTCATCCGTGCTGATGCACGGTGTCAGCACGCGCTGAAGTCGTGGGGCGGGGGCAGCGCCGGCGGTTCCGCCGGGCAGGCCATGTTCGCCGCGGCCGCCAGATCGGCGTGCGCCCCGGGCAGGGGGTCGGAACCATCTGGGGTCAGCCGCTGCTGTTCCGAGCCGCTGCCCAGCCCGTGCGCGGCCAGAAAGTCGTGGGCCTTGCCCGCGAGGTACAGGAGTTCGGCCTGGGCCAGGGCCCAGAGGTTGAAGGTTCGACTCATGGGATGCTCCTCAGCGGTGTCATGGCTGCTCGCCCCCGGCGACCGCAGCGATCAGTTCGGCGATGCTGCGCGGGTCGTCAGTGAGACCCAGCAGATACTCGACGGTCGTGTCCAGAACCCGGGCGATCGCGGCCAGGGTGATGGCCGCGGCGTGTTGGTACCGGCCCGACTCCAGGCGCCAGATGTGGCGCGAGTTGAAGCCGGAGTGCCAGGCCAGCGCATCGGCCGAAAAGCCGCGCGCTTTGCGCAGGGCGCGCATACGCTTGCCGTCTACGACGATGGGTGGATGTTGATTTACCATGTGTCTGCTCCGTGTGAGAAGATCTGGACACAGGTGAGGAGGCCGGCGATGGATAACAAAAAAGCGGATAGCGCATGACGCCCCCGGCCGAAATCGAGCCTGCGCTCGATCCCGGATCCAGGGATCATCCGCTATCCGCTGTTCGTGGGGTACGTGAGGTTGCCTTCACCCGCCCGATTCGATCAGTTTCCGGTCGGGTTTAGCCACTGGTGCGACGTCTTCGGGGAGCAACTGAACATTTGCCCACAGACGACGCGACCCGTCGTCCCCGCACGGAGTAACTCTGCATATACAGGCTTGATCGCCTGATGCAGACGCCGTATTCAGAGAGCCATCCCACAGAATTGCTTGCCGGCATTCGGGATGGCTCTCGCCGTTTAAGCGCCACGGCGTCCGCACCTTGTCCCGCGAAGCGCAGCCACGACATCCGTCGCCATCTCGCGCGCCCGGAGTTGCCGGTCCGCGTTGGGCCGAGGCGGCGAGGCCCTGCTATAATAGGGGAACCGCGGCCGCGCAGACAGCGCCGGCGGCGCGGGACGATATCCAGATCCCGTGCGATCTCGTTGCCCGGAACACAGGCCCTTCGTCCGTTCACGGTTTCTCATCACAGGAGGCCAGCCATGGACCCCATCCCCACCGTCGATGATCGCCTCTTCCTCGGCCGCGTGGAGGAACAGAAACAGTTCCGCGCCGCGCTGACCGAGGTGCTGGCCCAGCCCAACCAGGAGGAGCTGCCCTACATCTTCCTGCTCTACGGCCTGGGCGGCATGGGCAAGACCACCCTGGCCAAGCGCCTGCGCGATATCGCGCGGCTGGAGCCGCCCTACGAGGGCGATTTTCAGGAACTGTGGATCGACTGGGAGGAGGAGGCCCGGCTCAGCCCGGCCTTGCAGGTGGGCCGCGAGCACGTCAGCGCAGAGAGCGTCCTGGGCCTGATCCACGCGGCCGCAGTGCGCCGGGACTGGGGGCGGCATTTCGGCGATTACCAGAGGGTGGTCAAGGCGCGCGCCGAGGTGGATCGAGAAGTCGCCAAGGCGCTGGCCGGCAGCGGCGAGCGCGACGAGCTGGAGCCGCTGCGCGCGGCCGGCGCGACCGTCATCGCCAAGCTGCTGCGCACCGCCGCGCCGGCCATCGGCGACCCGGGCGAGAAGCTGGCCGAGGAGCTGGTCAAGGCCGGCGTCAAGGTGGGGGCGGAACAGGCGGCGCGGCTGCGCGTTGCGGCCGAGACGCGGCTGCGCGCCCGCCTGGATGTCAAACAGTACCAGCTCTTCCTGGAGCCGCACGAGCAGTTGGCCCGCGCCCTGGGCGAGGGGCTCAAACGGCTGGCGGGCGGCAGGCGGCTGCTGATAGTGCTGGACACCTACGAGATCGTGGATCGGGCCGACCGCTGGCTGCGCGTCGTCATGCGGGCGGCCGGGCCGCGCGTGGTCTGGATCGTCAGCGGCCGCAGCAATCTGCGCGACAGCCGCCAGTTCGGCGCCGAGTATTTCCGCGGCTACGCCGATGAGTTCCCCCGCCGCCTGGTGGCCTACAACATGGCGCAACTGGCCGCCGACTACGTGCGCCAGTACTTCGCCGACGCCGCGCCCGAGCGGCCGATGGACGAGAACGAGCTGGCCGCGCTGACGCGCGCCACGCGCGGCATCCCGCTGGCCGTGCGCCTGGCCGCGGAAATGTGGCGGGACGGGGCGTCCGCCGAGGCGATCGGCGGCGAGATCGACGACGCCACCCCGCACCGGGAGATCGTGCGCCTGGTGACCGACCGCTATCTGATGCACGCGGTGGCGCCCGAAGACCGGCTGGCGCTGTTTGCGCTGGCGCTGGCCGCCGGCGACCTGGAGGAGCTGCACGCCATGCTGCAGCCGGAGGACGCGGCCGGCTACGACCTGAACGCCCATCTGCGCCGGCTGGAGCGCGACTACAGCTCGGTGCACGCCGACACGGCGCGGCTGCACGATGAGCCGGCCCACTTCTTTCTGGAACGGCTGCGGACAGAACAGCAGCGGAGCGACGAGGCGATTCGCCGCCTCAACCAGCGGGACGCCGAGGCGCTGCGGGCACGCCTGGCCCGCCACGAGCGTCAACTCCCCCGCATCGAGGATCGCTGCACGGACGACGACTGGGTGCGCGACGCCGTGCGGCTGGCCGACCGCCTCTTCTGGATCGCCGAGGAGCAGGGCTGGCGCTGGCTGGCCCCGCGCTACGTGGAGGCGCTGGCCTACAGCCGCGAGCTGCGGCAGGGCCTGCAACAGGCGACCGATAGCTGGCAGCGGCAGATGACGGCCAAAGGCCGCAAACGGGCCAGGGCGCTGGCCGGGTTGGATCGGTGGTATAGCCTCTTCGACGAGGATGTGGCCGCGGGGCTGGCCGAGCTGGAACAACTGGACAGGCTGGGCTGGCTGGCCGGCGAGGGGGAGGCGGAGCGCCGGGCCATCCTGGAGCTCAACCGCGGCCGCGTCCTGCTGCGCGCCCGACAGATCGAGCCGGCGCTGGCCCGCTTCGAGGCTGCCGAGCGCGGCTTGCCGGCGGGCGGCGAGGCGCTGCAAGAGCAGCTCGGCGAGGCGCTGTACGAGCTGTCGGGGGAACTGCTCTGGCCGGCGGG
>MWBF01000328.1 GCA_002068935.1 Chloroflexi bacterium ADurb.Bin325 | reverse complement strand
CATCCCGAACACTACGAGCGGGCGCTGGCGACCGTGTGGGACCAGCCGCACCTGACGCAGTACGGGCCGGCCCGCGTGGATCTGACCTCGGCGCTGGCAGCCGCGCGCGCGAAACACCCCGCGCGGCCCGTCGTCTTCCTCTCCTACCCGTCCATCGTGCCGGAAGAGGCCTGCCAGACGCGCTGGATTGTGGACCGGGCCATCCATTATGTCAAAGAGCGCGACCGAAGCCGGCCCTTTTGCCTGAAGGTTTCGTTCGTGGACCCGCACGACCCGTACGATCCGCCCGCGCGGTTTCTCGACCTCATCGACCCGGCCGCCATCCCGCCGCCGCTGGCGTCAGATGACCCGACCTTGCTCGCGCTCCTGCCTCGCCTCCGGCGGATCAGGTTCGCGCAGCGCGCCGCGGACGTCTCGCCGGAAGAATGGCGGACCGTCCGGCGCTACTACCTGGCCTCGCTGGCGTTCATCGGCGAGCAGGTCGGTTGCATCCGTGTCGCGCTGGGGGCCGAGGGGCTGGCAGGATGTGGGCCGGCGGGATGCAGGGGCCGGCGTGATCGCGTATGCGCTGAAAGCGGGCGGCGTCGTCTTCCACTTCGACACCACCTACATTGCCCTGGGCCAACGCGCAGCGACCCTTGACACCGACGAGCACCTGGCTAAGATGGAGCTACCGCTGTCTCACCGGTCATGAGAACTGTGAGACATGAAGGTTAGCAATACAACTAAATGGAGAGAACCTCCAA
The DNA here is from genome assembly GCA_002068935.1 of Chloroflexi bacterium ADurb.Bin325. GTDB lineage: Bacteria > Chloroflexota > Anaerolineae > CG2-30-64-16 > CG2-30-64-16 > MWBF01. The sequence goes on along the minus strand of MWBF01000328.1, from coordinate 3,290 downwards.
AAACAGCCGACAAGTCGACTCGGAGTGGAGATTATTCCCGAATTCGTCGTTTTTGGCCGTTCTGGTGGAGGGCCAAGCGCCTTAGCACCGGCCGGCGGCTTTTTTCAGGGGAACTGCTGTGAGTCAATAGGGCTGTTTCATTATGCGGTCAGCGACGTAATCCGCACATGACTGTGCGACAGAAGGCCGTGCAGACGGGGGCACTCAGCCCCTAGAAACCTGTCATAGTGCCCCTGAGCAGTGTTGACAAACCGTTCCGCGGTCTCAAGGCCGCAGTAATCACTGTATGGATGCCGTGGTGCATGACGCCAAACATCCCTATGCGCAGCTTCTGATTTCCGCGGTTCCCTCTCCTGATCCCCGTACGCGTTGGGACGAGACCACAGACGTCAAATCAGGCGAACTGCGACGCTCGGCGGCGTTAATGCAGGGCTGCGTCTACCGTGACCGCTGTCCGTACGTTATGGCGCGCTGCCACCAGGCGCCGCCGGCGTTGGTAGATGTAGGTGAGCAACACGCGGTGGCGTGTTATCTGTATTACTCGTCAAGCGAATAGCGGGCCGCCTTCGGTGATGCTCGGTTCTCGTACATAGCGCAAGGACGCGATGTTCTCCGTAAGTGCAGTTGCGTAGTTTCGCCTGAGCTGCCCATCCGGTTTAGCTGCCGCCGCCTTCCCCCGCAGGCGTTCGATGGAGTACATTAGGAACTGCCGCCATAAGCAGTTTCTGTGGCGCGCACGGTCGTGGTGTTTATGAATGGTGACTGGCGCTTCTATGAGGCCAGTCACCATTTATCATTGCTGACCCCGTCCGCTGGGTCAGCGTTCCGTCAGCGGCAGGTGGAGCTTCATCCCCACCGGCGTCAGGTCGAGCGGATGTACGTCCCAATCGTTTTGCCAGGTCGCGTCGGCCGAGGCGACCGCAGGCAGGTTGTTTACCGTGAATCGCACACCCTCGTTCGGCTGCATCCCCGGTTGCCCATCCTCGGCGCCATAGACGCGTAAGTACGGGTAAAGGCCGCCTTCGCCCACCTGCCCGCAGCCCACTATCTCACCGCGCGGGCTGTAAGCCAGGATCGTCGCGCCGGGAGGTGCAGCCTCAGCCGGCGTTACCTGGCCATAGAAATGGGTGAATCGGCTGGTCGCCGCGGCCGGACATACGAACGCCGCCGCAGTTGTCTCTTCCGTCACCCGAAGCGCCGCGCCACACCCGGTAGCCGGATAGGTCAGCGTGGCCGCTTCAGTCATGTGAATCATATAGCCCCTGCCCGGCGCCATCGTATTGAAGTTGTTGTAGGCGGGGTTGGCCGGCGGCGGCCGATAGGTGCCGGCCTCGCTATGCAGAAGATCGTACTTGCCAGCGATCCCGGTAAGCGCCGTGGTCACTGCCAGCTCACAGGTGGGCAGGTACCCCAGCCAGTTGTAGCCGGCGTGCAGCGAGATCGGCTGATCGGCTGCCACCCGCGTGCCGGTGACCGCAAGAGCGGAGGCGCTTGTCGCCCATAGCAGGTATCCCTGTCCGGCTGCAACCGTGGTGCAGGTGTTGAAGCGCGGGTCGGCAGGGGGCGGCAGATAGGTGCCGTTCTCGCATTGCAGTTTGGTGTACGCGCCGGCGAGAGGCGCCAACAACGTCTCGACCGGGATCACATCCGCGGCCGCCAGATTCACCTGGCGGATCGCTTTGTCGTTCTGCCAGATGATCGGGTAGGGGGTGGGCGCGGCGATGATGCCGTTGATCTTGAAGACGATCGGGTCGCCCGGGTTCAGGCCCGGCGTGACGCCTTCCGCGCCGTACACGCGCATGTAGCCGTAGAGCCCTTCGTCCGTGACCTTGAAGCAGCCGGCCTTCACCCCGGCCGGGCTGTACGCCTCGACGAGCGAGCCAACCGGCGCGGCCGCGCTGCCCAGGATGGCGTCGCCGTAGATGCTGGTGAATGCCGATGTTGCTGTGACGCCCGTACAGGCGGCCGCCGGTCGCACGGGCGGTTTCACATTGAACGAGAACCAGTTGGGGCCGCCGGCGTGCAGATCCATGGACTGCGTCACCTGGGTGACCTGCTCCGGCAGCAGGGTGAGCTCCTCCAGGGCGATCTCGTTGACGAAGGCCCCGGCCGTGGCATTCAGCCGGGTGATGCGGACCGTGATCGTGCCGTCGCTGGCGTACGTCCCCACGGGCACATCGACGACTTTATCGTCGCGATCGACGCCGATGACCTCCAGCACCACGCCGGTGTCTACGTTGTCCACGGCAACGGTCTGCTGCACCGTGGCAACGCCGGAGCCCTGGTAGACGGTGATGAGCAGCTGGTAGCGTTTGTTGGGCTGCAACCCGTCGAACCGGTAGCGCAGCTCGTTGTCGGGATCGTCGTCCGGGTTGCTATCGCCCAGGTCGATGCGCCGCGACTGGTAGGGTAGCGTGCCCCAGGTGGTCTGTTTGACGCCATCGAGCGGGCCGAAGGTGCGCTCCGCCGAGTAGTCCATCTCGGTGCTGCCGCCAGCGTCCGCATAGCGATAGTCGATGTCGTACAGATTGATCTCGGAGACGACGGCGTCATTGCCGAACAGCTCTTCGATGCTGACCACGATGCTGCGATCCGCGTAGAAGGCAGGATCGAGCCGGAACGAGAGCCGGTGCGGCGCGAGGTCGCTCAGATCGATCGGGTCGCTGATAATATTGTCGTCGATCCGCACCCGTTCCTGGCGTCCCAGGCCGTCGCACTCATAGAGCGTCAGATCCAGGTGATAGAAGTGGCCGGGCAGCAAATGATCGAAGCGATATTGGACCTGGCCGCTCCAGTCGTTGCGTTGAGAACCGTGGCTGCCCGCGCCGCAGAAGGTGTTGGCTTCCCCGTTGAGATAGCCGAAGCCGCTGGCCGGATCATAGGCCGGATCATAGGCCTCCCCGCCGCCGGAGTCGATCAGCAGCGGGCTGGCAAAGCCGACGTACACGTCGCGCCAGGCGTCGTTGTTGCCCTCGTCGTACTCGTTGATCTGATGGGCGCGGTCCGCGCGAGCAAACAACCGGTATGAGCCGGGCGCGGCCGGCGTCCACATGAACGAGATGTCTGTTTCGGCGATCGGAGCCACGCCGGGGAAGCCTTCCGCCACGAGCACGCCGTCGGCGTCCGGATTGCCGTCGTACAGCGCCAGCGCAGAGGCCGCCGCGGCGGTCTGGCCGTCGTTGCGCAGCGTCAGCGTGACCGTGATCGTTTCGCCGGCGGTGGGCTCATCGTCGGAGAGGGTAATGGCCGCCACGCGCAGGTCGGGACGCGTCTTGATCGTCAGGCTTGTC
>MWBF01000327.1 GCA_002068935.1 Chloroflexi bacterium ADurb.Bin325 | reverse complement strand
GGGTGATCAACCCGGGCGATTTCTCCATCAGCACGAAATACCCCCTGGTTGCCGGTCGGGTCGGGGAGTATACGCTGGGGCTGGTCTACGGCGCGAACACCAGCGCGACATACAACCTGGGCTGGCGGGCATTCCGGCTGGGGCCGCTCGCCCTGCTGCCCGGCCTGGGCATGATCGCGGCGGGGCTGGCGTTCGTTGCCTATGCCGCACGGAAGCGGCTGCTGGGCAACATCGGTGGGTTGCTCGTTCTGAGCCTGATTAGGTGACCATCATGAATAGGCGCCCGGTTCTCCGGCTGGGTTGTGCATCGTTGCTGATCGCTCCGTTGGCGGCGCTCCTGCTGCTGTTCCCGCCCCATCAGCCACTGCCTGCAACAGGACCCCACGCAGTTGCGACAGCGTGCTATACCTACGCCGATGAAAGCCGGGTCGAGCAGTATTTCGACACGGGAGCGAAGCGCAAGGTCAATGTGGCGTTCTGGTATCCGCAGGTTGCGCCTCGCGGCGAGACGTTCCCGCTGGTCGTGTTCTCGCACGGCGGACTCGGAACGGAGACGAGCAACGAGTCCCTGTTCCTCGAACTGGCGAGCCATGGCTATGTGGTGGCCTCCATCGGACATCCAACCCATGCCTTATGGACGAGAGGCGAAGATGGGTGCATAACGTTTGTGAGTTGGGAATATTTCGGCGAGCTCCAGCGAGAAGACGCCAAGACCGACAAACGGCAGAGCTACCGCTATTACCAGAAATGGATGGCGACGCGCACGGACGACATCAACTTCGTGATCGATACCATCCTGGCAAAAGTCGCGGGCGGCGCGGGCGGCGTCTACGCGCTGGTGGATGGCGCCAGGGTCGGCGTCATGGGACATTCGCTGGGCGGTTCGGCGGCGCTGGCGATGCCGAGGCAACGAGGTGACATCGATGCGGCGATCGCGCTGGAAGCGCCCTTCCTCTACGACATCATCGGCGTGGAAGAGGGCGAATTCGTCTGGCTCGACGCGGCCTATCCCGCGCCGGTCTTGAACATCTACTCGGACAGCTCCTGGAGCCATCTCGCCGAATGGCCTCAATATGCCCGGAATCACGAATTGCTTGCCAGCGCCTCGCCGACCGCTGTCAGCCTGCACCTGCCGGGCGCGGGGCACTTCTCGCTGACCGACCTGGCGCTGGCCAGCCCGCTGCTGACGAGGCTCTTGGAGGGCGGGTCGCCCAGGCTTGACCGCGAGGGATATCTGCGGGCAGTCAACCAGGCCTGTCTCGAGTTCTTTGATCGCTATTTGAAGGACGGGACAGATTCATCTGCGCGTATTTCTACTTACGCCACGGAGAGCACACCATGAACCTGAACGAATGCCAACGGGAAATGCGAACCGCTTTTTTGGGCGGTTTCGCCGGGCAATTGATTTCTGGTATCATTTGGCTGGCGGCTTCAGGGGTCAGCCTGTGGGGGGCGCCACGTTACGGCATGGCGACGCTCTTCTTTGGCAGCATGTTGATTTTCCCGCTCACACAACGAACGGTGCGGCTGATGGGACGCCCCGGAAAGGTCAGCGCCGACAACGGGCTGTGGCAACTGGGTCCCCAGACCGCATTTACCGTGCCGCTTAATTTCCTGCTGGTCGGCGCGGCGACGCTCTACCGCGAAGCCTGGTTCTTTCCCGCGGCCATGATCGTGGTCGGCGCGCATTACCTGCCCTTCATGACCTTGTACGGCATGAAAATGTTCGGGCTGTTGGCCGGTTTGTTGGTTCTGGGCGGGGCAGGGCTGGCCCTTTACGGGCCGGCCGTCTTCAGTCTGGGGGGCTGGCTTTCGGCTGCCGCCCTGATTGTCTTTGCCTTCCTCGGCAGGCATCTTGTTCTACAGGAGGAGAAGCGCGATGTACCCCATCCTTGAGCACGACTAGGCATCAGAGGCGAAGATCGAACCGTCCCGCGTCATCAAGCCGCGCGACGTACCCGAGCATTGCGTCATTTCGTTCTTTCGGGAAGTGAACGAGAAGATCGTCGTCGCGAGGTGCGCGAGAGCCTGTTCTGGTTGGCGGCTAACGCCTGCCTGGAGATGTGACCACGAAGAAGACGACCTTTTCCTGCCATCGCGGCTGATCGCCCGGGGCATGAGCACGGCGATGGCATTGCTTTGGGGACTGCCATCTTTTGTATGATATCGTACGGGCCGGCGGCGGCCTGTTGGTCCTGGGCCCTATACCGGCGACTGGCATCATGAGGCGAACCTCAACTGCCTGCTCCATCTGAGAAAATCCGCTTGCGCCGGCATCCGGCATTGCTCCCTCCATTTTAGAATTTAACACATACTAATTCTTGTCATAGTATCGTGCCGTGCTCGTTTCGTATGCGTTGCGAGGCTGTCCCGACAATCGACCCGCAGATCCCCCAGCGACAGCTTCAGCGCAGCCGCCCGACGAGAGCGTGTTCATGACCGGTACGACTTCGCCCGTTGTTTTCCTGGCCTTCGCCGACGGCCGCGAGCTGACCGATCCCGCGCAACTGCCGGCCCAGGCGCGGCTGGTCGGGTCGTCCAAGTCGCAACCGGCGGATTTGCGCTGCACCGCCCGCGGCAACGCCCCGCTCGCCAGCAAGATCGCCTGGCGCGGGTTTCGCGTCGCCATGCCCCTGGAGGAAATTTCATGAGAGACCTGCGCCAGAGTAAACAGAGCCGCCCCGGGCTGGCCGAGAGCATCAAGAGCGGGCTGGCCGTGCCCATCCTCAGCGATGAGGCGATCTTCGACCTGGTCCTGCCGGGCCATCCCTCGTTGACGCAGGAGTATGCCCGCTATGTCGGCTACCCGCTGGGCGATCCGGAGAACCTGCCGCGGGTCGCCCGCTTCTACAAGTTAAGCCGGCAGAAGCAGGCGCAGGCCGACAACGGCGACTTCACCGCCAACGACCTGCGCGCCGATTTCGGCGACTTCGTCAAGAACTTCCTCTACGCCCAGGCCGAGGCGGCCGGCGCCGATGCCGACCTGCTGGCCGAGGCGGAAGCGCAGTACGCCGCCGCCACCGTCACCGGCTTTGCCGCGCTGTTGGGCTATCCCCGCTTCGATCGCGGGACCGACGACCCGCTGCAAGTGCTGGCGAACCTACCCTTCCGCGTGCTGTTGACCACCAGCCCCTATACCTTCCTGGAAGCGGCGCTGACCAAAGCCGGCAAGGCCCCGCGCACCACGGTCATCCGCTGGCGTCCGGATCTGCGCGACCTGATCGACCCGGCCATCCCGGAGATCCCCGCCGGAAAGGAACCGCAGGATTTCCCGCTGGTTTGCCACCTCTTCGGCCTGGAGACCTATTCCAACTCGCTGGTGCTGACCGAGGACGATTACCTGGAGTTCCTGGTGGATATCAACCTGGGCCGCGGGGACGACAAGCGCGACAGCGTGCCCGCGCCGGTGCGCAAGGCGCTCAGCGGCGACCTGCTGGTGCTGGGTTTCAGCCTCAACAGTTGGGCCTTTCGCGCCCTCTACGCCGGGCTGATCAAGTCCGATGACGCCCGCGCCGAGAAGCGGGGCATCTGCGTGCAGTTGCCGCCCAGCGAGGAAGAGAAGACCTATCTGCACGACTACTTGCAGCGCGAGGCGCGGTTCGAGGTCCAATGGAAAACCCTGGACGAATACGCCGCGGAGTTACGGAGCCTGTGAGGGAACTGCCATGACTGCCACACCCGACATCCCCCCAATCCATACGTCGGCCCGCGCACCTTCGAGGCGGCGGACCGCGGGCGTTTCTTCGGCCGCGAGCGCGAGGCCGCGGCGCTGCTGGCCCGCGTCGTCTCCGAGCGGCTGCTGCTCTTCTACACCCAATCGGGCGCGGGCAAAAGCTCGCTGCTCAACGCCCGCCTGATCCCGCAACTGCGCGAGGAAGAGGGGTTCGGCGTGCTGCCGGTGACGCGCGTGTCGGGCGAGCCGCCGGCCGGCGTGGGGCCGGTGGACAACATCTACATCTTCAACCTGATGGCCAGTCTGGATCAAAGCGGCAGCGGTTCGACCGCGTGGGCGCAGCAGAGCCTGAGCGACTTCCTGGAACACCT
>MWBF01000326.1 GCA_002068935.1 Chloroflexi bacterium ADurb.Bin325 | reverse complement strand
GGGAGAGGAACCCTGCCGTCGCACTGTCAGGGTGCGGCCCGCAACCAAAGCTGCGTCGCTAGGCTTGGGCCATGTCACGCATCGAATCCGACTCCATGGGGACGATTGAGGTTCCCGCCGAGCGCCACTGGGGCGCACAGACCCAGCGCAGCCTGCAGAACTTCGACATCGGACGCCCGACCTTCGTCTGGGGTCGCCCGATGATCAAGGCATTGGGCGTGCTGAAGAAGTCCGCCGCCTTGGCCAATGCCGAGTTGGGCGAATTGCCGCAAGAGATCGCCGACCTGATCGCGCAGGCCGCAGACGAGGTCATTGAGGGCAAGCTCGACGACGACTTCCCGCTGGTGGTCTTCCAGACCGGCTCGGGCACCCAGTCGAACATGAACTCCAACGAGGTCATCAGCAACCGTGCGATCGAGATCGCCGGCGGGCAAATGGGCACCAAGAAGCCTGTGCACCCCAACGACCATGTGAATCGCGGCCAGAGCTCGAACGACACCTTCCCGACAGCCATGCATATCGCGGTGGTCACCCAAATCAACGAGAAGCTCTACTCCGACGTGGCGAAGCTGCGCGACACACTCGCCGCCAAGGCGGAGGACTACGCCGACGTCGTGATGGTCGGACGCACGCATCTACAAGACGCCACCCCGGTGACACTCGGCCAGGTTCGCGGTCTCCGCGGGCCAGTAGTTCATCTCGGTGTTGATGTTGGTCGTGTAGTTCGAGCTCCAGGGCGGGCGGATTTCCTGGTTCCAGATGCCCTGCAGGTTGGCCGGCTGCGCGCCGGGCCGCGAGCTGGCGATGAGCAGGTAGCGGCCGTACTGGAAGAGCAGCGCCTCGATGCCGGGGTCCGTGCCGGGGCGGTAGGCGCGCAGCCGTTCGTCGGTCGGCAGGGCCGCGGCCGGGCCGTCGCCGAGATCCAGCGTTACGCGGCGGAAGAGCGCTTGATGGTCGGCCACGTGCGCGGCCCGGATCGCGGCATAGCCCTTCGCGACGGCAGCCTCCAGCGGCCCCAGCGCGCGGCCGTGCGGGTCTACGCCGTCATGGCCAGGCGAGCGGTCGAAGCCGTTGAAGCTGGTCCCCGCGCTGATGTAGAGGGTGGCCGCGGATGCGCCCGCGATGTGCAGCGCCCCGTCCGCGCAGGTCACGCTGCCGCCCTCGGCGACGATGTGGAGATATACGGCGAAGTCCATGCCCTCGCCCTGCGGGTCGTAGACGACCGGGTCGTCGCTGCGCAGATAGTTCGGCCGCGCCTCGATGGGCGCCTTGCCGGTGAGGCGCAGCCGCGCGGCGCCGGCCGCCGCGACCGTGTGGCGCAGGGGGCTGTCGAGCGTGGCGCGGAACGTCAGCCCGCCCGCGGCGCCGCAGGTCAGCCGGACCGCGATGACCTGATCCGGCGCGCTGGCCAGGGCCTCGCGGCGATGGGCCGCGCCGGCCACGACATAGGTCGTGGTCGCGATGGCCGTGTCGAGATCCAGGTCGCGGCGATAATCCGTCACCGGGCCGGCAACGGCGAAGTGCAGGCGCAGGTCGGCCAGCGGCTCGTATGACTGGGTGAAGGGCCCCTGCATCTGCTGGGCGATCTTGTCCGCCTCGGCGTATTTGCCCGCGAAGATGAGCTCGCGGATGACGGGCAGCAGGTCACGCGCGCGGGGGTTATCCCAGTCGCGCGGCGCGCCGGACCACAGCGTATCCTCGTTGAGTTGCAGGCGCTCGTCCGGCAGGCCGCCGAACACCATCGCGCCGAGCCGCCCGTTGCCCAGGGGCAGGGCCTCGACCCATGCCCGCGCAGGCTGTTGATACCAGAGGGTGAGGTTGTTGGTCATGTCATGCTCCGATAATTAAGGAAGAAGGAAGAAGAAAGAAGGAAGATGAACGAGGGAAGACCGCGATTGCCATAGCGTTCAATCTTGAATCTTCCATCTTCAATCTTTCATCTTCTATCGTCTGATCGCCAGCTCTGCGGACAGGTCAAGGTACTGCTTGATGGCGCGGGGCGGGACGTTCCAGGGGATGTGATTGCCGATGCACATCATGTAGCCGCCGGTCATCTGCGCGGTGCCGACCATGCGCCTGACCATCGCGGCGATCTCGGCGGGGTCGTCGCGCATGAGCACCCGGTTGTCGCCCTCGCCGGCGAGGAAGCAGTCCTTGTGTCGCTTTGCGATGGCGCGATAGTCGGTGTACGGCTCGGTGATGATGCCGCGCGCGCCGCAGGCCATCACGTCATCGGCGTATGCGTCCATGCAGCCGTCGGCCATGAAGATCACCTCCTTACCCGCGGCCTTGACGATGCCCCAGAACTCCTCGTAGCGCGGGAAGATGTACCTGTGCATCCAGCGGGGCGAGCAGGTCGGCCCGCGTGAAGTCACGATGTCGTCATGACAGATGACGAAGTTGACCGGCAGGCGGGCGAACACCCGAAAGACGCGGCGGTTGATCTCGGCAAACTCATCCATCAGCCGGGCAAAGCGCGGGTCGAGGCATGTCTGGAGGAACAGCTCCCAGCCGAAGGTCAGCAGCGGCCACATGAACATCGTGTTGTAGAAGCCCACCGACGCCGTGGACCCCGCGGGCGCGCGGTCACCCCACTCCGCGGGGTAGTGTCGGCGATACTCCTGGTAGAGCTTCTCCTCGTCTGAATAGTCGCGCGACTCCACGACCGGGATGTCGGTGAAGTCGCCCTGCGCCAGCGGCGAGAACGCAAAGACATCCTCTGCGGTGGGGAAGTTATGGCCCCAGTCCCAGTGCCACGAGCCGCCGTCGCCCCAACGCACCTGATGGCGGCCCTCGGCGTCCATCCCCGAGCTCTGGCCTTCCAGATCGAGGCCGGGCCGCGGCCGCGGGTCATCGCTATCGGGGATAGGAAGGTCGAGCTGAGGATACAGCTCCGCCAGCCTGAGACGGCAGAGGCGCGGGTGCTCGTAGTAATCGATGCCGGTCAGATAGGTCTCGGCGTCGGGGCAGGACCAGTGCTCCCAGTGGGGGATGCGCCTGGGCGCGAGGCCCATGTAGGCGCGGTAGCGGTCGGTGTAGACAGCATGGTCGGACATGCACGGCTCCGGCGGCGAGAACGCCCGCATTGTGTTATCCGTAACACAGGCAAAGATAGCATGGGGAGGGACGAATGTCAAAAAGATGGCGTTGCCGCGGCGCTGGCTCAGGCGCGCGAGGATTGTTAAGCGTCGATGATTTCGAGGCCGATTTCCAGCCTGTCACACAGATCTCCCAATACCTTGAGCGCCCTATCCCTGGCATAGTGACTCTCCATGGCATAACCCTTGTACGTGACGGGATAGAAGAATTCGCGTCCGTTGGGATGTAGAGGGGGCGTTTGGTTGGTCAAGACATATCGCGTCCTGCTGGGCCCCCAGGGAAGGGGAATTCTGGTAATATCGCCTTGATCCACGATATACCTCAGGACCTGCCCAAAAAGCAGCCGAACGGTATCATCGGTGATTACCGTACCATCCAATCTGACAGTCAATCGACCTGTTGAGCGCCCCTTGCCAGGAGCAATATCGGCCGTGCTATAATCAATAGCCCCTGTCGACATAAGAGCATCGTAGATGGAGTCGAAGACGTCGCTGTATCGATCATAGAGTGCCAGCGCCAGCCTTTTTTCTTCGTTCGTAATGGCCATCTTTACACCTCTATGTCTGGTCTTCAGATTCTTGACGTACTGAATGATGAAGGGTTTTACCTTTTCATTGAGACTGGGATGGTCTAGTAGTGGGAGCAACAGCTTATCATTGAGCAACTGATAATCCAGGCAATACCATCTTTCATCTCCGATCGTGGAACGCGAGTCGCGCCCCAGGGTGGGCGAGACGTAGATCAGCAGGTTGACATCGTCGGGGTGAGCAGCCCATAGCCAATTGGCATATTTCGTCGCCTGCTCTCCATTCGGCTTTGAGTCGATCTTCAACTCGAACACTACGTTGATGTGGCCTGCCTGGCCATTCTCGCCCATATACTTCGCTGTCAAGAAGATATCAAAGCGACCAACGCCTGCGACACTGGTTTCCGATGATTGGTATTCGTTGG
>MWBF01000325.1 GCA_002068935.1 Chloroflexi bacterium ADurb.Bin325 | reverse complement strand
AGCTGGCCCGCCGATGGATCGTCCTGCGCGCGCTCGACGTCTTACGACGCGAGGCCCTCAAACAGTTGGAGAAAGCGTAGCCGCGGGGGCGCGGCGGACGTCAGGGTTCGGCCTGCGCCCGCGCGGCCTGCGGTTCATCAGGAGTTATCTATGAGCGAGATACCGTTCCAGCTCAGGCTGGTCGCGATCGAGAATCCCGAAGGGCTCAACTTCATCCTCGGCCAGAGCCACTTCATCAAGACCGTGGAGGACATCCACGAGGCGGTCGTGACCGCCATCCCCGGCGCGAAGTTCGGCCTGGCCTTCTGCGAGGCGTCCGGCGCGGCGCTGGTTCGCTCCACGGGCACAGTCCCCGACCTTCAGGCGCTGGCCGAGCGCAACGCGCTGGCGCTCGGCGCCGGCCACGCCTTCATCCTGTTCCTGCGTGATGCGTATCCGGTCAACGTCCTGAACACCGTCAAGATGGTCCCCGAGGTCGCCCAGATTTTCTGCGCGACCGCCAACCCGGTCCAGGTCATCCTGGCGGAGAGCGAGCAGGGCCGGGGCATCCTCGGCGTCATCGACGGCGTCCACACCCGGGGTCTCGAGGATGCGGAGGGCGTGGCCTGGCGCAAGGGGCTTCTGCGCACGATCGGGTACAAGCTGGGTTGAGGCGACCATGAAGAGCCCCTTGAACGCGCGCGGTGCGCCGGCCCCGCGCGGGCCTGCCGCGCGCCTGTGCCTGCTGACGGTCGCGACGGCCGCCCTGCTCCTGACGTTGCTCCTGGCCGCGGCGTGCGGGCCGCGGGCAAGCGTCAGCCAGACGCCGACTATCGCGGCCACGCCGGCCGTCGTCGCCGCGGAGCCGGTCGACACGCCCGAAGCGCCGCCGGCCTCGCCGACGGCGACTGACACGGCCACCCTCACGCCTGAGCCGACCGAGACCGCGACGCCGAGCGTCACGCCCACGGCCACCGAGACCCGGATGCCCAAGTCGATCCGGGAGACGCAGAACATCCTGGTCATGGGCATCGATCCGCGGCCCGGCGACCGGGCCTGGCGCACCGATACCATCATGGTCGTGGCCATCGACTACGACGCCGACCAGGTCGGCATCGTGAGCATCCAGCGCGACCTGTGGGTGGAGATCCCGGGCTACGGCATGGGACGGATCAACCAGGCCGACTTCCAGGGCGAGTCCCAGAAGTATCCCGGCGGCGGGCCGGCCCTCCTGGGCAAGGTCATCGAGGACAACTTCGGCATCCCCACGCATCACTGGGTGCGCATCCGCCAGGAGGGGCTGGTGCAGCTCGTCGATGCACTCGACGGCGTGACCATCACGCTGGACTGTCCGCTGCACGAGATCACGCCGCACCCCAGCATCGAGGGCGAGTACGTGGCCTTCGACCTGCCCGCGGGCGAGGTCTTCCTGGACGGCGCGGCCGCGAAGAAGTTCGCCACCTTCCGCTACAACTCCAACGACTTCTCCCGCGCCAGGCGGCAGCAGCAGCTCATCTGGGCGATCCGCGACCGGGCGCTGCAACTGGACGCCATCCCGCGCATCCCGGAGCTGTGGCGCGCGCTCGCGCAGACCTTCAAGACGGATCTGAGCCTGCTCGACATCATCCGGCTGGCGCGCGTGGGCGCAAACCTCCAGCCCTCGCAGGTGCACGGCCTGGTGTTCAGCACCGACGTCATCGAATATGCCTGGGTCGGCGAGGCGCAGGTGCTGCGCGTGGCGGATGCGGCGCTGCTCCAGCAGGAGCTGAGCGGGCTGTTCAGCAGCCCGCCGATCCAGTTGCAGGGCCGCGAGGGGTCGGGGAACTGCCCGGCCACGCCGACGCCGACGCCGGAGGCGACGGCCGACAAGGCGACGGAGTGACGCGGCAAATGTGATGTCACGACCTGTTCTGGCTCGGTCGGAGGCCGGCCAGAGCAGGCCAGGACGTCGCCCCCTCGCCCCCTCAGCGGCGGCGCGCGACGAAGATCATGTGGTTGCTTGCAGCCTCGAACGGCCCCAGGTTCCAGTCGCCGTAGAGCGCCTCGACCGTGTAGCCGGCCTGTTCCAGCAGCAGCTCGCCCTCGAAGCGCCAGATGTAGCGCGCATCGAACTCCGCGACGGCCCGGCGCACCTGGCCGTCGGCCGCAATGGCGTCATAGATCATGTTGACGTGCATGATCTGCTCCGCGGGGTCGAGCGTCCGCGTCACGAACTTCATGACGGTCTCCCCGGTCGCCGCATCCTGCCATGTCCGATCCCACTCCATGCGCCCGTCGAGCGCGGCAAGCTGGGCGATGTCCGGGTTGAGCACGTCGATCAGGAGCAGGCCGCGGGGCGCGAGGTGTTTGCGCCAGTGGCGCAGCGCGGCAAGCTGGGCCTCGCGGTCGGGGAGGTGGAGGAAGGTGTTCATCATGATGCAGGCGAACCGGTACGGGCCGGCCAGCTCCGCGGTCGCGTAGTCGCCCTGGATGAGCCGGACGCGATCTGCGACCCCCGCCGCCTCCGCGTGCGCTTGCGCGCGCGCCAGCATCGCCGGGCTGAGATCGACGCCCGTGACCTTGTAGATGGTCCCGCCGCTGGTCCAGGGGTTGGTGAACGTCGATCCGTCCAGATCGAACGTGTCGTCGGTGATCTTTGTGACGGTCCAGGTCGGTACGGTGTCAGTGTTGTTTGCCTCCGTCGTGCCGCCCACAGATTTGATCGTCACGAGGTTCCCATTGACCAGACCGTGACCCGTCGCGGTGATCCTAATCGCGCCGGAGCCGTTGTCCGCCGCGCCGGTAACGGATTTGGTCGTCGCGCTGGTGGCGTAGGCATGGATCACCTCGTTGTCGCTAAACGCGGCGGAGCTGGTCCGTCGGATCTTGAGAATCCCCGTCGCGCCGGAGTCGATCACCTGTGTGATAACGGCGGTCGCGCCGGAGGTCAGGCCGAGGAGCAGGTGCCCAACCGTGAAGGTCAGCTCCTCCGCGTCGTATTGCAGATAGGTCTCCCAGGCCTTCTTCCAGTTCACGCCCGCGCCGTCGCAGGTGAGCGTGTTTGTGCCGCTGATCGTTCCGCGACCGAACGGCGACCCCTCATAGGATAGATCCAGGTTCGCGGAGATCTGCGGGTATCCGCTGGTGTTCATCATCATACATATCCACTGATTAACCAGCCCTTGCAGGTCATAGACGCCGCTGGCCAGGTGGTTGTCCGCCCAGGCCGCGGGTCCGGTTCCGGGAAGCGCGCGGTTGTAGCTCGCCGTTTCCGCCTTCAGATGCTTGTCGAGCTGCGCCGTCTCGGTCGTATAGGTGGTATCGGCGGGAGGGTTGACGTTGGCATTGCCGCCGTGCGGCATCGTCCCCTGCTTTTTGGCCAGGAATGCAAGCGCTGCCCACTCGAAATCGGTCAGCAGGTGCCAGCCTTTGCCCTTGTTCGCGCAGGCGACCATCGCCTTCGGGAAGTCTATATAGTCCCAGACCGGATCGCCCGGCTTGCTGATTCCCGGAACGGTTCCCGGAACGGCGTAATGGGCGATATCGTACCATCCCGATCCCGCCTCGTTTTTGGCCGACGGTTGCGAGTTGACATACTTGTCGCACAAAAATCCTCCGAACGTGATCCCGGTCAGGCCGGTATCCACTCCCGTGAATCTCGGAATATAAACCGCGTGGTTCTTGAAATTCTTTTTGTATCCTGCAGGCATCGCTACCCCTCCCTGATTTCCGCGACTTTGACCACGCGGGTCAAATCGCTCGTGATTTCATTCGTCTTGAAGTCCTCGATCGTCAGCGTCTTTCCGTCGGCTTTCAGAAACGCCACGCTGCCGTCTTTCTGGATCGTGATGCCGAGCTTTGCGGCCTCCTCCGAGAGAGCCTTGGAATCGGCACAGCCGATGTCCGCGACGACGCCCCAGGTTCGTAGGTCGTCGCTGCCCCCGTGGTGGTGGTAGCCACCGTTGATCGTCGCCTTTAGCCCTCTGGCCTTCAATGCCGCGATGATCGCCTCGCACTGTTTGATCGCTTCGGGAAGCATTCCCGTGTATTGGTTATAGTCCATGATCCCCTCCTTATATTCTGCGCGCCTGGAAGGTCCAGGTCCCGGACGCGAGGTCGA
>MWBF01000324.1 GCA_002068935.1 Chloroflexi bacterium ADurb.Bin325 | reverse complement strand
GCGGGCGCGGCGGCGTTCTCCCCGCCGGTCTCCGCGTCGGCGCCCGTCGCCGGGATGAGCAGCGTAAAAGCCAGCAGGAGCAGCAGATGCACTATCCGACGCAATCGCCGGAGTTTTTTCTTCATGTGACGCCTCTTGTCCGTAGAGTGGTGGCCTATTTGCCCGCTCCAGGCCGCGGAAGGGCCTGCTGTTGGACCGGCGTGAGCAGATAGATCACGCCGTGCGGCGCAATGTCGTATTCTTGCTGCAACCGGTCGATGGGATAGACGGAGGCGGCGTTGTCCGCCAGGGCGATGGGCCGGCCGGCCCCGGCAGCCAGCGCCTGCTCGATATCCCAACAACAGAAACGCACCCGGACGTCCGGGCGCACGCGCTCGACTTGCTGCAAGAAGAGCATCGGCGAGGCAAGCATGGGGTCAGCCAGCAAGAGCGCATCCGGCGGCGCGTCGTTCAGCGCGGATTCTGCGAAGGCGCGCGCATCGTAATAATTTGTCTTCGGCGGCCACAGCACGAAGTAGCGGCTGTTCGGCCCCGGCACGTAGCGGACGTCCTGGCGCTGCGTGTCGAGGCGGCTCACCAGCTCGGGGGCGAGACGGTAGACGCCGACCGGCGCGAGGGTCAGCAGGGCCAGCAGCGCCAGCCGCCAGCCGTAGCCGTAGCCGCTGGCCTGCCCGGCGCGCGCCCGCCGCTGCTGCCAGCCGTCGATGCCCGCGGCCAGCCAGACCGCGACCGGCAGATAGCTGGGCAGGTAGAAGACGTAGCGGTCGCCGACCCGGTACGAGAAGGCGAAGAGCGCGGGCAGCGCGTACAGCAGGCCGACGAAGATCGCCAGGTCGCGCGGCCAGCGCCGCCAGGCGTACGCCAGGCCGAGGCCGGCCAGGAGCAGGCCCGGGCCGAACTGATAGCCCAGGAAGCCGGCCCACTGCGCCGCATCGGCAAAGAACGTGGCGCGCGAGAAGGCGGCCATCTGGCCGCTGAAATCGTAGCCGTCGAACGTAAAGAGCGCCCACCGGGCCAGCGCGAGCAGGCTGCCGCCCATGCGGCGCTGGTCGGCCCACAACACCAGGCCGTAGGGCGCCAGGGCCAGCAGCGCGGAGCCGATCAGCAGGGCCCAGTCCCGGCCCCGAAGGCGCTCGCGCCGGGCCAGGAGCAGCCAGCCGAGCGCGGGCAGGCAGAGCAGGGCCAGGACGTGCGTGCTGAACGCTAGGCCCCAGCTCGCGGCCGTCAGGACGAGGAACCGGCGCTGGCCGCGGCGCCGCCACTGCAACGCGGCCCAGATCACCAGGGCCAGGGTCGCCAGCGTCAGGGTGTACACCTCGGCCCGCACCGCATGGGCCCAGAAGGTGTGCGAGACAGCAAATGCGGCCGTCGCGGCCAGGCTGGCAAAGCGCGATGCGTCGACGCTGCGGCAGACCAGATAGAGCAACGCCAGGGTCAGCGCGGCCGCAAAGGCGGAGGCCAGATTGACCCGATAGGCCAGGTCGCCCACCGGCAGCTTCGTGAACAGGTGCGCCAGCAGCACCCAGGCCGGATGGCTGCCCGCGCTGGCCTGGAGCCGGCCCTGGACCGCGGCCAGTTGCAGGGTCGCGTCATCCCCCCAGATGACCGTCGGCGCGAGGGTCAGGATGTAGAGCAGCAGGCCGGCCCCCCCGACGGCCGCGGCCACCGCATGATCGACCGCGGCGGCCTGCGCCAGCCGCCTGTCGAGCCAGGCAGCGGGGCTTCGCGATAAGGTGGACGAGGCTGGTTGCAGCATGGTATGTGCCGACGGGGGCGCAGGCGGCGTCACCGCCGCGAGCTCGATCTGGCCGGCCAGGGCTGCACGGACGCCGCGAGGGCCGGGGCCGCGCGACCGGTCAGCTCGCGATAGGTGTCAAGGATCTGCTGGCCGGCCTTCTCCCAGCCGAAGCTCTGCACCGCGCGCTGGCGCAGGCGCAGGCCCATCTGCGCATACGCATCGGGCGCATCGGCGGGCGGGAAGAGGCCGCGCGCGAGCTGCTCCGCCAGGCTGACCGGGTCGCCGCGCGTCGCAAAAAGGCCGTCATAGCCCAGGTATTCGCGCGCCACGGGCGTGTCGAACGAGACGGTCGGCAGCGCGCAGGCCATGTAGTTGAGCAGCTTGCCCGCGCCCTCGGTGAGGCTGAGCTTGGCCGAGACGGCCACATCGCCCAGCGCGAGATAGGCGGGCGCCTGCTGATAGGGCACGCGGCCGGTGAAGGTGACGTGTTCCGCCACGCCGAGCTGCTCCGCGCGCAGCCGGTAGACGGCCTCGTTGGGGAAGCCCATCAGCAGCAGGTGGACATCCTGGCGCTGCGTCACGATATGGCGCAACGCCTCCAGCAGCAGGCCGGTGCCCTGATATTCGGCGAGCAGCCCCAGGTAGACGATGACGCGGCGGCCCGCGGGGATGCCCAGCGACCGGCGCAGGGCCGCGAGCTCCGCCGCGGGATAGCTGCTCGCGGGGCGGAAGGCGTCGGTGTTGACCGCGTCGAGCAGGGTGCGCACGCGCGCCGGCGCGCAGCCGAACTCCTCCACCAGCAGGCGCTGCGCCTGGCTCGAACTGGTGAGGATGATCGGCGCGCGGCGGTCGATCCACGTCTCGAGGCCGGTCAGCAGGCGATGGAAGGGGCTGTCGCGGCGCAGGAAGCGGTGATCCAGCATCTCCGCGGTCATGCTGCCCTGGAAGTCGAAGAGGACCGGCCGGCGGAACAGGCGGCCCAGCACCAGCCCCATCAGCGCGCCCTCGTGGAGGTGCGCGTGGATCACATCGAAGCGGCCACGCGCCAACAGCTCGACGAGCTTCAGGCCCAGCAGCGCGTCGAACGCGACCTTGTGACGGCTCGACCCGACCTCGTAACCCTGCCGCCAGGGAATGGGCAGGGTGCGTCGGATATCCAGGCCGTCCACAGGGCCGCCGTTGTGATAGGCGGCGATGGTGACGCTGTGCCCCAGCTTCTGCAAGATCTGAGCCTCTTCCAGGATGCGCACGTGGCAGCCGTAGTCCGCAAAGAAGCTGGTGGGCGCGACCATCAGAACCCTATAGTTTAGCGCGTGATCCATCTCCGTGTCCGAGGAGCTTCGAATTCCGCTTTCGGCGGCAGGCCCGCGCAGGCCGGCGCCGTGCGCGCCAGCGAGTTCCGGCATCATCGAAACATGATACCATGCAAAGCCGTTTCCGCCTAAAATACGGGGATTGCCCGGATGCGGCGGGGATTTTATAAGAAGCGGGGCGAACTGAGGTATACTTACGCGCGATCGAGGAGGTCGCTGCGCCGCGTGAAGATCGCTTTTATCCTATCGCAGAGCCTGGACAGCCCCAGCGGCCTGGGCCGGTTCGGCCCGCTGGCGCGAGAGCTGGCGCGGCAGGGCCATCGGGTCTCCGTGTTGGCCCTGCACTACGACTGGGGACGGCTGCGGCCGCGGCGCTACCTTGCGGACGGCGTCGCCGTAAGCTACGTCGGGCAGATGCACGTGCGCAAGGAAGGCCCGCGCAAGCTCTATTTCAGCCCGGCCCGCCTCCTGCTCGTCTCGCTCGCCTCCTCGCTGCGGCTGGCGCAGGCCATCGCCCGATCCGACGCGGAGGTGTTGCAGCTCTGCAAGCCGCAGCCCATCAACGCGCTGGCCGCGCGGCTGGCGCGGCGCGGCCGCCCGATCTTCTGCGACTGCGACGATTACGAGGCGGAGACCAATCGCTTCGGCGGCCGCTGGCAGCGCGCGGTCGTGCGCTACTTCGAGGATGACGTGATCCGTTACGCCGCGGGGCTGACGGTCAACACGCACTTCACCCGGCAGCGCTATCTGGCCCTCGGCATGCCCGCGGCCCGCATCCATTACGTCCCCAACGGGGTGGAGCGCAGCCGCTTCGAGCAGGCCGGCGACCCCGTCGCGCTGCGCCGGCGCTGGGGCGTGGCGGACGACGCGCCGCTGGTGGCCTACGTGGGCACGCTGAGCAACCTGAGCCACGCGGTGGATCTGCTGCTCGCCGCGTTCCGAGACGTCGTCGCGCGCCGCCCGGACGCCCGGCTGCTGCTGGTGGGCGGCGGCGAGGACTATGACGCGCTGGCCGCGCTGGCCGGCCGGCTCGGCATCGGCGGGCAGACCGTGTTCACGGGCCGC
>MWBF01000323.1 GCA_002068935.1 Chloroflexi bacterium ADurb.Bin325 | reverse complement strand
TGGCTCGCGCCTGCCGCTGGAGGAGAACATCGCGGCCGTAAAGGAAGTGGTGGGAATGGCCACGCCCTATGGGGCGGCGGTGGAGGCGGAACTGGGATCGGTGCTAGGGCATGAGCCGGGACCGCTGCCGCCTTACGAGGAGATGTTTGCCAGCGGTCTGGGGTTCACTGCGGTGGAGGAGGCAAGGCGCTTCGTAGCGGAGACGGGGGTGGACTGGTTGTCGGTGGCGGTGGGAAACGTCCACGGCGCCCTGGTGGGAGCGGCGGCCAGTCAGCCCAAGGTCCAGGCGCGTCTGGCCCTGGACCGGATCCGCGAGCTGGCCCAGGCCACCGGCGTGCCCCTGGTCCTGCACGGTGGTTCCGGCATCCCCGCGGAGTACCTGCGAGCCGCGGCGCAGGAGGGCATCGTCAAGCTCAACATCGCCACCGACCTGCGCAAGGCCTACCAGCAGGTGCGGCGTGCCGGAGGGAGCATCTCCGCCGCGCAGGAGGCGGTGGCGCAGAACGTGCGGGAGACTGTGACGGAGCGGCTGGGAATTGCAGGCGGGGCCTCCCGGCTGAGTGCGTGAGGTCAGGCAACCCGCCCCCGGCTCCACCTTCGCTGCTCCCGCTTCGACGGTCTGCATCGGGACACACGCGGGGGACGGCATCCTCGGAATGCTGCACCAGTTGACCGACCTCCATCCGGTCGCGCAAGCCCTGCTGGCTACGCTCTTTACCTGGAGCGTGACGGCGCTGGGCGCGGCGACGGTCTTCTTCGCGGCGCGCCCCAGTCGCCGGCTGCTCAACGTCATGATGGGCTTCGCCGCCGGAGTGATGCTGGCGGCCAGCTACTGGTCTCTCCTCGATCCGGCCATCTCCTTGGCCCGTGGGCTAGGCGTCCCCTCCTGGCTGCCCGCGGCGGTTGGCTTCCTGCTGGGGGGCGGTTTCCTCTATCTGCTCGACCGCCTTCTGCCCCATCTGCACCCCATGGCTCCCGAGGAGGAGACGGAGGGTCTGCCTACCCGGTGGCACCGGACCCTGCTGGTTGTGCTGGCTATCACCTTGCACAACGTGCCCGAGGGCCTGGCTGTGGGAGTGGCCTTTGGGGCAGTGGCAGCGGGCATGTCCGAGGCTACGCTGGCGGCCGCCCTGGCGTTGGCTCTGGGCATCGGCCTGCAGAACTTCCCCGAGGGGCTGGCGGTGTCTTTGCCGCTGCGCCGGGAGGGGCTGTCGCGCTCCAAGAGCTTCTTCATGGGCCAGGCGTCCGGCATCGTGGAGCCGATTGCCGGCGTGCTCGGCGCGGCCTCCGTGCTGCTGATGCAGTCGATGCTGCCCTATGCGCTCAGCTTTGCGGCCGGCGCGATGATCTACGTGGTCGTCGAGGAGCTGATCCCCGAATCGCAGAGCGGCTCGGACACGCACATGTCCACCTGGGGCGCGATGCTGGGGTTCACGGTGATGATGTTGCTGGACGTCGGGCTGGGGTGAGGCCGATGAAGGCGCTCAGCCATGCCGTGGTGCGCCCGCCGGGCGCGAGCTTTGTCCACGCCATCACCGATGGCGCCATCGCGGATGGCGGGCCGGCCCCCGGCATCGACGTCGCGCTCGCGCAGGCACAGCACGGCGAGTACTGCCAGGCGCTCGTCGCGGCCGGGCTGACCGTCGAGCGCCTGCCCGCGGACGAGCGGTTCCCGGATGGCTGTTTCGTGCAGGATCCCGCCGTCGTCATCGCGGGCGTGACCGTGGTGGGCCGCATGGGCGCGCAGAGCCGCCGCGGGGAGGAGGAGGCCATCGCCGGGCTGCTGGCCGCGCGCTTCCCCACGCGCCGCCTCGCTGCCCCGGCCACGCTGGAGGGCGGCGACGTGCTGCCCCTGGCGGATCGGGTGGTCGTGGGCCTCTCCGGCCGCACCAACCGCGCCGGGATCGACCAGCTCGCGGCCGCGCTGCATGCGCAGGGGGTCGATCTGCCGGTGTACGCCGCGCCGGTCCGCGACTCCCTGCATCTGCTGACCCCGCTGACCCCGGTCGGCCCGCGCGCGCTGCTGGTCGTGGAGGGAGTGACGCCGCCGCCGGAGCTGGGCCGCCTCGAGACGCTGACCGTTCCGGCGGAGGAGGCGTATGCGGCCAACGTGCTGGCGCTCGGCCCGCGGGTGGTGATGCCCGCCGGCTACCCGCGCACGGCCGCGCTGCTGCGCGCCTACGGCTGCGAGGTGTTGCCCGTCCCGCTGACCGAATTTGCGAAGGCGAACGGCGGCGCGACCTGTCTGGCCTTGGTATGGTAGAGCGCCTGGCCGGGCAGCGCCGGCCGTTATCCCAGCGCCTCCCGCACGCGCTCGGCCACCGCATGCGCCAGCTTGGGCAGCTCGCTCGCGTCGAGGTGGATGCCGTCCGCCGGGCTTGAGACGATGACGCTGCCCGCGTCGAGGAAGGCGCAGCCGTACACCTCCGCCACCTCGCGGTAATGCTTGCCCAGGCCGCGCGACTTCTCGTCCGCGCCCGCAAACATCTCCGCAAAGTGCGTCCCCGCGACGCAGGTCGGCGGCGGCGCGACGAGCAGGATCTTCGGCGTCGGCGCTTCCGGCCAGTTCACGGTGTGGATGATGAGCTGGACAAGCGTCTCGATGGAGCGCGCGATGTCCCACGCCGACTGGCCGAAGCGGTGCTTGAGGTCGTTCGTGCCGAGCATCAGCGCCACGAGGTCGAGCGGCTGATGCGACTCCAGGCAGGCGGGCAGATACGTCTTGCCGCTCTTGTATTCGCCCTCGACCGGGTCGGGCCAGAGCGTCGTGCGCCCGTTCAGCCCCTCCGGGATGACCAGGTATTCCGGCCCCAGCTCCGCGGCGAGGCGGGTCGTCCAGCGCTCCGCATACGGATAGCGCGCCTCGGCCGCCGGATCATAGCCCCAGGTGTTCGAGTCGCCGTAGCATAGGATCGTCTTCATGCTTCCTCCTTTGGCCCCGTTATTGTAGCGGCGCGACCGGCGCGAGGCAAGCGCCCCGCGCACGCTTTGACTTGCGGCCCCGTTCGACATATAATACCGAACATCTGAGCGAATCGAGGCGGCCATGGCAAAGTCGAGGACCCGATACGTCTGTCAGACATGCGGCAGCGCGCAGAGCAAGTGGATGGGGCGCTGCCCCGATTGCGGCGAGTGGAACACGCTGGTCGAGATGACCGTGCAGGAGCCTGCGCCGGGCCGGCCGGCCAGCGCCGCGCTGGCGTCCGGCGGCGCGGCGCTGGCCCTGCCCGACATCCCCGCCGACGGCTATGAGCGCATCGCGGTGCCGATCAGCGAGCTGAGCCGCGTGCTGGGCGGCGGCGTCGTGCCCGGCTCGGTGGTGCTCATCAGCGGCGACCCCGGCGTCGGCAAGTCCACCCTGCTGATCCAGCTGTGCCATGCGCTGAGCGGCGGCCAGGGCCCGATCCTCTACGTCTCCGGCGAGGAATCCGCCGCGCAGATCAAGCTGCGCGCGGAGCGGCTGGGCATCGTCGAGCGCGATATCCTCGTGCTGGCCGAGACGCACCTCGAGACCATCGCGGCCCAGATCGAGAACGCCGCGCCGCGGCTGGTCGTGGTGGATTCCGTGCAGAGCATCTACTCCGACGCCATCACTTCCGGCGCGGGCAGCGTCACCCAGGTGCGCGACTGCTCGGCGCACCTGCTGCGCCTTGCCAAGGCGAGCGGCTTCCCGCTCTTCCTCGTCGGCCACGTCACCAAGGAGGGCGCCATCGCGGGGCCGCGCGTGCTGGAACATATGGTGGACACGGTGCTCTATCTCGAGGGCGAGCGGTTCCACTCCTTCCGGCTGCTGCGCTCCGTCAAGAACCGTTTTGGCTCGACCAACGAGGTGGGCGTCTTCGAGATGGCCGAGAAGGGCCTGGCGGAGGTGCGCAACCCGTCGGAGGCGTTCCTGGCCGAGCGCATCCCCAACGCGCCCGGCTCAGCGATCGCGGTCACGATGGAGGGGACGCGGCCCATCCTGGTCGAGGTGCAGGCGCTGACCAGCACGACCGCGTTCGCCCAGCCCCGGCGCACGGCCAACGGCGTCGACTTCAACCGCCTGCTGCTGATCACCGCGGTGCTGAGCAAGCGCGCCCGCATCTCGCTGGCCGACCAGGACATCTTTGCCAACGTGGTCGGCGGCTTGCAGATCGACGAGCCGGCCGCGGATCTGGCGGTCGCGGTCGCCATCGC
>MWBF01000322.1 GCA_002068935.1 Chloroflexi bacterium ADurb.Bin325 | reverse complement strand
ACGTGACCGACCTGGTGCGGGGCTGGCTGGCGAACCCCGCATCGAACCAGGGCGTCCTGCTGCGCAGCGACCCGGTGGATGGGCTGTCCTACGTGCAGACGGCCGGCTCGACGCTCGGCAGCTCCGAGGCGTCCGACGTCAATCGTCGGCCCTTCCTGACGCTGATCTACACGCTCGACCAGCCGACGCCGACGGTGACGCCCACCTATACGCCCACGGCCACGCCAACGGCCACCCCGACGGCGACGGCCACGCCGACCCACACCGCGACCCCGGTCGCGGGGCAGATCACGGGCGCGATCTTCATGGACAGCAACCGGAACGGCAGCCAGGACGCCGGCGAGGACGGGCTGGCGGGGCGGCTGGTGCAGCTCTGGCGGGACGGCGCGCTTCAGGACAGCGCGACCACCGGCGCGACCGGCCAGTACAGCTTCCCCGAGGTCGCGCCCGGCGACTGGCAGGTGCTGGCGAGCATCCCCGCGGGCTATGCGGTGACGGTCGGGACGAACCCCGCGACGGTGCGCGTCACGGTGGCGACGGTGGTGCGCGCGGACTTCGGCATCGCGTTCCCGCCCACCCCGACGGCCACCGCGACGGCTACCGCGACGGCCACGCCGCGGCACCGCGGCTATCTGCCGCTGATCGTGGCGGGCGGCTGAGCAGCGTATGGATTTCGTCGGCTTCTACGACCGCTACTGGGCGGACAAGGGCGACCGCGTGGATCGCCAGCGTCTCGCGCTGCTGGCCGGCCACGTGGCGCCCGGCCAGCGCGTGTTGCAGGTCGATGGCGGGCCGGGCTGGCTGGCCGAGATGTTCCAGGCGCGCGGCGCGCAGGTGACGATGACCGACCTGTCGCACGTCGCGGTCGAGCTGGCGCGCGGCCGCGGCGTGGTCGCGCAGCAGTGCGAGCTCGACGCGGGGCCGCTCCCCTTTGCGGACGCCGCGTTCGACGTGGTCGTGTGCGACTCGCAGCTCGAACACCGCTTCGACCCGGGGCATGCGCTGGACGAGATGGTCCGCGTGCTGGCGCCGGGCGGCCGGCTGATCCTGCTCCTGCCCAACACCGCGCACTGGCGCGTGCGCTGGTGGCTGCTGCGCGGGCGCTTCCCGTATGTGGCGAACACGCCGACCGACTGGCTGCACCTCCGCTTCTTCACCCTGTCCGACACGAAGCTGCTCCTGGCGCGGCGCGGGCTGGTCGTCGAGCAGGTGGACGGCAGCGCCAGCCTGTGGGTCAAGGGGCTGTACCCCGCGTGGCTGCGTCGCGGCCTGCCGGCAAAGCTCTACGCCCGGCTGGCGCGGCGGCGGCCCGCGCTCTTTGCCCGCGACTTCATCGTTGTCGCGAGACGATGGAAGACGGAAGACGAAAGAAGGAAGATCGAGGTGGCGCGATGACGGCGAACGCCGGGCTTCCTTCGCCGTCCGGCGACAACGGGCTCAAGCGGCAGGTCGCGAGCGCGCTGTTCTGGGTCGCGCTGGCGCAGGTGGCGAGCCGCGGGCTGGCGTTCGTCACCCTCCTGATCCTCGCCAAGCTGGTCGCGCCCGCCATGTTCGGGCTGGTCGGCATGGCGATGGTCGCGCTCAACGCGCTGGCCCTCTTCCAGGACATCGGCTTCGAGTCCGCGCTGATCTACCGGCGCAAGGCGCTGGACGAGGCCAGCCATACCGCGTTCGTGACCGTCATTCTGAGCAGCCTGGCGCTGACCGTGCTGGCGCTGGCCGCCGCGCCGCTCGTCGGCCGCTTCTTCCGCGAGGAGGCGGTTGTGCCGGTCATGCGCGTGCTGGCGCTGACCATTCTGATTTCCAGCGTGGGCCGCGTGCCGCTCGTCCTGTTGAGCCGGGAGCTGGACTTCCGCCGCCGCATTTTCCCGGAGCTGACGGCCAGCGTCATCGCCAGCATCGCGGCCATCGTGCTGGCGCTGCGCGGGTTCGGCGTATGGAGCCTCGTCTGGCGCGAGCTGCTGCGCGTCACCCTGTCGTCCGTGCTCGTGTGGTTCGTCTCGCCCTATCGCCCGCGCTGGCAGTTCAACCCGGCCGCGGCCCGCGACCTGTTCGCCTACGGCAAGCACATCGTCTCCTCGCAGACGCTCATCTTCCTGATCACCAACGTGGACAACGCCATCATCGGGCGCTACGTGGGCGACGCCGCGCTGGGCTTCTATCAGTTCGCCTACAACACCTCCAACCAGCCCGCGACGCAGATCGCCGGCGTCCTGACCCAGGTCATGTTCCCGGTCTTCTCCAAGATGGCGGACGGCGACCCGGCCCAGGCGCGCATCATGCGGGCGCGCTATTATCTGACCACCGTGCGCTACGTGACCTGGATCACCACGCCGATCGCCGTCGCGACGATCCTCTTTGCGCCCGCGTTCATCCGCGGGCTTTACGGCGAGGTGTGGGCGCCGGCGATCGTGCCGCTGCAACTGTTGGCGGTCTACGGCTTCATCCGCTCCATCGCGGCCAACATGGGCAGCGTGTTCCGGGCGCTCGGCAAGCCGCAATGGCTGACCTGGATCGCGGTCTGGC
Organism: Chloroflexi bacterium ADurb.Bin325; assembly: GCA_002068935.1. Taxonomy (GTDB): domain Bacteria; phylum Chloroflexota; class Anaerolineae; order CG2-30-64-16; family CG2-30-64-16; genus MWBF01. The sequence goes on along the minus strand of MWBF01000322.1, from coordinate 1,657 downwards.
GGCTGGTCACGATGGCCGGGCTGTTGATACCGGTCTCGCTCCGCTGGGGCATCGACGGGGTGAGCTGGCTCTCGGCCATCGTCGCGGTCGTGGACTTCGTCATCTCCGCGTGGCTGGTCGGCAAGCTCGTGGATGCGCCGTGGCGCGCCTATGTGCGGATGCTCGCGCCGACGTGGGCCGCGGCGCTCGCGGCGGGCCTCGTCGCGCTCTGGCTGTATCCCGCGCTGCCCTTTGTCAAGGCCGCGTTCAACCTGCTGTTGGCGGGCGGCCTGCTGGTCGCGGGCTATCTGGCGCTTGCCTGGCTGATCGACCCGCGGCTGCGGGAGACCCTGCGGGCGGGCTGGCGCTGGCTACAGCGCGTGTTGCACGGCCGGAAGCCCGTCCCCGCGGGCCAGGCGTCCACCGGCGCAAAGCCGGGCCTGTAGGGGGCGCGATGGCCGGCGTCCTTGCGGGCGAGACGATCCTCTGCTTTGCGCCGGACCCCTGGGCCGGCCTCTGGCGCAACCGGCACCAGATCATGACCCGGCTGGCGCGGGCCAACACGGTCGTCTACGTCGAGCCGCGCGCCTATCTGGGCCAGACATGGCGCGCGGCTCGACGCGGCGAGATCCGGCTCGCGGATCTGCGGCGGCCCGCGCTGGCCCATGTGCGCGATGGGCTGTGGCTCTACCGCGACCCGGCCTATGCGCCGTATGCCGGGCGGCTCAGCGGCGGGCCGCTGACCGCGTGGCTGCGCCGCCGCGCGCTGCGCCGGGCGCTGGCGACGCTGGCCGCGGGCGCGCCGATCCTGTGGTTGCTGCGGCCGTTTCACGCGGACCAGATCGGGCTGTACGATGAGAAGCTGGTGATCTATCATGTCACGGACGAGTACAGCGGATTCCCGACCGTGACCGACGTGCCCGGCTTCGTGCGTGCGGAGGAGGCGCTGCTGCGCCGGGCCGACCTGGTGCTCGTGACCTCGCCCGCGCTGCTCGCCAGCAAGGGCCCGCACAACCCGCACACCCACCTCGTGCCGAACGCGGTGGATTATGCGGGCTTCGGCGCGGCGCTGGCGAGCGGGCGACGCCTGCCGGCGCTGGCGGACGGGCCGGGCGACATCGGTCGGCCGCGCATCGGCTACGTCGGCGCGCTGAACGAGAAGATCGACTTCGACCTGCTGGCGGGGATCGCGGCGCTGCGGCCCGGCTGGCAGTTCGTGCTGGTCGGCGCGCTGGATCTGACGGGCCGGCCGGCGAAGGCCGATGCGCTCAGGCGGCTGCCCAACGTCCACTGGCCGGGCCGCGTGCCGGTGGAGGACGTGCCGCTGGCGATTGCGGGGCTGGACGTCTGCCTGCTGCCCTACGAGCGCAACGAGTGGACGCGCAACATCGACTCGTTGAAGCTGTACGAGTACCTGGCGTGCGGCAAGCCGGTGGTCGCGAGCGACGTGCCCGCGGCCAGGGCGTTCGCCCCGCTGGTGCGCATCGCCGAGGGGCCGGCCCAGTTCGCGGCCGCCATCGAGGCCGCGCTGGCCGAGGACCCGGCCGGCCTGCGCGAGGCGCGCCGCGCGGCCGCCGCGGCCAACACGTGGGACCTCCGTGTGGCGCAGATCGAGGGGCTGGTGGCGGAGGCCCTGGCGCGGCGTACCGGCAGTTGCAGGTTGCAGGTTACAGGTTGA
>MWBF01000321.1 GCA_002068935.1 Chloroflexi bacterium ADurb.Bin325 | reverse complement strand
AGCCGGTGGGCGGCGACCTGCGCCAGGGCATCGTGACCCTGCCGTTCTTCTATTTCTTGCAGGGCCACCCCCATCCGGAGCAGGTCATCGAGCTGCTGACGCGGGGCAGCAACGGCAGCGCCGTGGACGCCGGCCCGGCCGTGGCCGACGTGATCGCCCAGGTGCGCGCATCCGATGCCATGGCGCAGTCGGCTGCGGAGGCGCGCGATTTTGCGGAGCGCGCCAAGCGCGATCTGGCGCTCTTCCCGGACAACGCCTATCGCCGGGCGCTGACGAACCTGGCGGATTTTGTGGTTTCTCGACACGTGTGACAGCCCCTGACCTCTCCGTCATCATCGTGAGCTGGAACGTGCGCGATCTGCTGCGCGCGTGCCTGGCTTCGTTAGTCGCGGGGGCCGGCCCGTCGCTGAGCCTCGAGGCCATCGTCGTCGATAACGCCTCCGCGGACGGCAGCGCCGCGATGGTCGCGGCCGAGTTCCCCGCGGTGCAGCTCATCGCCAACCAGGAGAACCGCGGCTTCACCGGCGGCAATAACCAGGGGCTGGCGCTGGCGCGCGGCCGCTATGTGCTGTTTCTCAACCCCGACACGGTCGTCTTGCCCGGCGCACTGGCCATCATGGTCGCTTATCTGGAGGCCCACCCCGACGTGGCCGCGCTCGGGCCGCAGCTCCGCTACGGCGACGGCCGCCCCCAGTCCTCGGCGCGGCGCTTTCCCACCCTGGCAACCGCCCTGTGCGAGAGCACCCCGCTGGAATGGCACTGGCCGAACAACCGTTGGGCGCGGGCGTATCGGATGGAAGAAGGAAGACAAAAGATGGAAGACGGCGGCGAAGCAACGGGCGATCTTCCATCTTCCATCTTCAATCTTCCTTTCTCGGTCGATTGGGTCGTGGGCGCGGCGCTGCTGGCGCGGCGCGAGGCGCTGGATCAGGTCGGCGGGTTCGACGAGGGGTACTTCATGTACTCCGAGGAGCTGGACTGGTGCCGCCGCGCCGCGCTGGCCGGCTGGCGGACGGTCTATCTGCCCGCCGCGGAGATCGTCCACTACGAAGGCAAGTCGTCGGAGCAGGCCGTGGCCGCGCGCCACATCCGCTTCCACCGGAGCCGCGTGCGCTATTTTCGCAAGTTCCACGGCCGCGCGGCCGCGGAGACCGTGCGGCTTGCCGTGCTGGGCATGTTTGCCGTAGAATGGCTCCTGGAAGCGGGCAAGTGGCTGCTGGGCTCCCGGCGGCCGCTGCGCCGCGCGCGACTGGCCGCGTACGGCTGTTTGCTGGCATCCGGCCTGCGCTGAATCTGTCATACGAGGCCCCTATGCGCATCCTCTTCATCACCGGCGAATATCCGGCCATGCAGGGCGGCGTGGGCGACTACACCCGCCGCCTGGGCCAGGCGCTCGGCGCGCTCGGCGCGGACGTCCACGTGCTGACCCACGTGGACGCCGGCGGCGACCATCTGCGCGTGCCCGCCGCGGCCTACGAGCCGACGATCCACGCCGTGATGACGAGCACGGGCTGGGCGCTCTGGGGCTATGCCTTGCAGGCCATCCGCGACCTTCAGCCCGATATCGTGCACATCCAGTACCAGTCCGCGGCGTATGGCCTCTCCGCGGCGGTCAACCTGCTGCCCTGGCGGCTGTGCTGTCTGCGCGGCCGGCCGCGCATCCTGACCACGTTCCACGACCTCCGGTTCCCCTATCTGTTTCCGAAGGCCGGGCCGCTGCGCCAGCAGGCCGTGCTGGCGCTGGCGCGGCGGAGCGATGCGAGCGTCGTGACCAACCCGGCGGATTGGGCGCGGCTCCAGGCCGCGGGCCTGTCCGCCAGGCTCCACCCGATCCCCATCGGGAGCAACATCCAGTGCGAGCCGCCCGCGGGCTACGACCGTGGCCGCCAGCGGGCGCGCTGGGGCGCGGATGCGGACACCTGGCTGCTCGGCTATTTCGGCTTCCTCAACGCGGGCAAGGGCGGCGAGACGCTCGTCCGCTGTCTCGCGGAGCTGGCGCGCGCGGGGCGGCCCGCGCGGCTGCTGATGGTCGGCGGCAAGGTCGGCGCGAGCGACCCGACCAACCTCGCCTATCTGGCGAAGGTCGAGGGGCTGATCGCGGAGCTGGGGCTGGCCGAGCGCGTGCAGTGGACCGGCTTCACCGACCCCGCGGAGGTGTCGGCCAACCTGCTCGCCGCGGACTGCGCGGTCCTCCCCTACCGCGAGGGCGCATCGTTGCGCCACGGCAGCCTGATGGCCGCGCTGGCCCACGGCCTGCCCATCATAAGCACCGAGGTGCCGGCCGCGGTGCGCGCCGCGCCGGGCCTCTTCCCGCTGCCGGTCGACGGCGAGAGCGCGCTGTTGGTGCAGCCGGATGACGCCGTGGGCCTGGCCGCGGCGGTGACGCGGGCGATGACCGAGGCGGGGCTGCACGCGCGCCTCAGCGCGGCGTCGGCGACGCTGGCGCGCGCGTTCACCTGGGATGTCATCGCCCGACGGCATCTCGACCTCTACGAGCAGTTGAGCCGCTAGCAGCATGGACACGGCGGGACATTCGCGCGGAGGGGTGCAGACATTCGCCGGGCGCAAGGTCCGCTGGCTGCTCGTCGCGCTGATCCTGATTGCATTTGCGCGGCTGCTCTGGCAGGTGGATGCCAGGAGCCTCTGGTGGGACGAGAGCCTGAGCTTGCAGCGCGCCGAGTCACCGCTGCCTGACCTGCTGCTGGGTCACTTCGTCTTCGACGACGGCATCACGCAGACCCGGTCGTTCGACCAGCACCCGTTCGTCTACTTCCTGATCCTCGGCGGGCTGATGCGCCTGGCCGGGCAGAGCGACCTTGTCCTGCGCTTCCCGTCCGTGGCCGCGGCCACGCTGCTCGTGCCGGCGGCCTGGACGCTGGCGCGGCTCCTGGCCCGCCGCCGCGTGCTGCCCCCCGGCGCGGCGCTGTGGGCCGCGCTGCTCGCGGCGGCCAACCCCTTCTATCTCTGGTACGGCCGCGAAGTCCGTATGTACACGCTGACGCCGCTCCTGGCGCTGGTCAGCTCCTACCTCCTGCTGCGCGGCTGGGCCGCGGACGCGCGGCCGGCGGAGCGGCGCTACCGGCTGGGCTATCTCGCGGCGCTCCTCCTGCTGCTGGGCACGCACTATCTGGCCGTCCTGATCCTGCCGGTCCACGCCATCATCGTGCTGACCCGGCTGGCCGCGCGCAGCCGCCGACAGGCCGGGCTGGTCGTCGTGGGGCTGCTGGCAGGCGGCGTGCTTGTCGCGGGCGCGCTGGCCCGGCTCGTGCTGAAGAGCCCGGGGGCCGGCACGAACTTTGCGATCGTCTCGCTGCCGATCATGGCGCGTGACCTGCTGAACGCGTTCAGCCTCGGGCTGAGCGTGAATGTGACGCGGGCGATCTGGCTCGATGCGCTCTTTGCGGCCCTGGCAATCCTGGCCGCGGCCTGGCCGCTGCGGCGCAACCGGCTGACCGACCCTGAGGTCTGGTTCCTGCCCGCGTTCCTGCTGCTGCCCGTCCTGCTGCTCCAGGCCGTCCAGTGGGTGCAGCCAGCGTACATGAACGCGCGCCACCTGAGCCTGATCAGCGGCGCGTTCGTCCTGCTCGTGGCGGGCGGGCTGGCGACCGTGTGGCGCTTCCGGCGGTGGGCCGCGGTCGGGCTGGCCGCGCTGTTGCTGGCGGGCAGCGCCTGCAGCACCTACAACTACTACTACTCGCCGGACTATCAGAAGGACAGCTTTGCCGCGGTGGGCGCGGATCTGGCCGCGGGGCTACAGCCCGGCGACGGGCTGGTGCTCGTGCCGACGGAGATGGTGCGCCTCTACCGCCACTACCTGCCCCTGGATCTCCTGGCGCGCGCGGTCCCCGCGGAGGAGCGGGCCGCGGACGAGCCGCGCGACGCCTGGCAGAGCCTCCCGCAGCTGGGCGCGCCGTGGGAGGTCACCGAGGCGCGGCTGGCCGCGATGCTGGGCCGCCACCGCCGCGTCTGGCTCGTCGCATCCGGCATGGTGCCGTTCAGCCCGTTGCAGCAGGAGGCGCGCGAATGGCTCTCGGCCAACGCCTTCCTGGTGCAGGATAACGGCTACGCCTCCAACACGCTCCTGTGGCTCAAGCTCTATCTGCCGCGAGCGCCGGTCTTCCCGATGCTCCCCGCCGACGTCCAGCATCCGGTGGACGCGGTCTTCGGCGAGCGCATCCGCCTCGGCGG
>MWBF01000320.1 GCA_002068935.1 Chloroflexi bacterium ADurb.Bin325 | reverse complement strand
CGACACCGACGGCAACCCCGATGACGACCGCCATGGCGTCGGTGGACATGCGCTGGCCGATGATGACGGCCAGCGCCGCGCCGAAGCCCAGCAGGAGCAGCGGAAGCGCCTTCTTCATCACGATGTCCTTTGCGAGAGGCCGCCGTGCGCGGCCGGCAGGCGGCCGGCCGCGGCCTGGCCCGCGGCCCATGTGCGCCGGCGGCGGCCGCCCGCGGCGATGCGGGCCGTGATCGACGCCAGCTCCGCGGCGTCGGCGTAGGCCGCCTGGAAGCGGATGGTGTTCCCCTTGGCGACCAGCAGGAAATCGCCGCGGCCCAGCAGCCGCTCGGCCTCGGTGCCCGGCAGGCCGCTGGCGACCTTGGCGTCCTCCGCGCTGGTGACGCTGCCGACCAGACGGATCGGGAAGTTGGCCTTGACCAGCCCGCCGACGAGCGCGGCCGCGGGTCGCTGGGTGGCCGCGATGACGTGCAGGCCGGCCTCACGGCCGCGCTGCGTCAGCCGCGTCAGCGCCTCGGTGACGGGCTTGCCGCCGGTCTGCATGAGATCGGCCAGCTCATCGATGGCGATGGCCAGGCGGGGCAGCTGGCGGCCGACGCGGTCGCGGCGCTCCATCTCGCCGACGAGCGCCTGTAGCGTGGCGGTCGCGTCGTCGGGGGCCTGCACGACGCCCTGCCCGCGCCAGATGTGGGGCAGGCCGGCCAGGGGCGCAAAGCCGCGGCCCTTGGGGTCGAGCAGCGCGATCTGGAGATGGCCGGGGTGGTTGTGCATGGCGAGCGAAAGGAGCAGGGTGCGGGCCAGGGCCGTCTTGCCGGAGCCGGTAGTGCCGGCGAGCAGGATGTGGGCCACGTCGGGGCTGTCGAGGCGCAGGAGCAGAGGGATGCCGCCTTCGTCGATGCCCAGCACCGCGCAGTTGGGCGGCACGCTGGTGAGGCGGCCACAGAGGTCGAGCAGGCCGACGCAGCGGGGCGTCTCGCGCGGCACCTCGACATGGAGCACGCCGCCCTCGCGGTAGACGCGCGTCGCGCGCGCGCCGAGCGAGAAGGCCAGCTCCTCGGCCAGGTTGCTGATCTTGCTCAGCCGCGTGCCCAGCGCGGTGGTGATGTCGAAGCGCACGAAGCGGGGCGTGACGGTGGCCTGCCAGACGCGGGCGGGCACCTTGTGGGCCGTCAGCACCGATTCGATGCGGGCTGCCTGCAGCTCGTATTTGTTCGCCATGGCATACCTCGCGCAGGTGGGTTGTTCCGACGGACGGTGTATCGCCGTCCGTCGCTCCGACTGAAACAGGTCAGGGCCGGCATCGCATCCTCCCCATGTGTCGGTCGAGTCGTGTTTGCCCCGAACGGTTGTTCTGATATTATAACGAACAATTGTTCGATTGTCAAGAGGGCAAATTGCACGAATTGGGGCGCTTCCGCTCAGGAAGGCTCCGCTTTCGGCCAGATCGAGCCTGCCGGGCTTTATGCCGCGCGGCGCAACTGTGCTATAATCCGCGCGCTGGCCGCGCGCGGGCGTGTGCCGGGCCAGCGAGCCTGTGGCGTTACGGAGCAAGCGCATGACCCCGGTGAACTCGAACCGTCGTACGCTCGGCACGATCCTGCTGTTCGTGGGACTGTTGTTGCTGGTCGCGGGCAGCGTCTATATCGTGCGCAGCCAGGCGCAGGGCGCGGCGCTGCGCGAGGAGCTGCGGGCCAGCGCGACCGCGACAAAGGTTGCGACCGTGACCCCGGCTGCAACCGCAACCAAGGCTGCGGCCGCGACAAAGGCTGCGACCGCAACTACGGCTGCGACTGCAACTACGGCTGCGGCTGCTCCGGCCACTACAACCCGCCTGCCCGCGACCGCGACGCGCAGCCCTGCAAGCGCCACTGCTCCCGCCGCGCAGGCCGCGACCGCGACCAGGGCCGCCGCGACCGCCACGCCGACCGCCGGGGCCGTCGCGCCTCCGCCCGCGGGACAGGAGCCGGTGCGCCTGGTGATCGCCGATCTCAAGATCGACGCCGCGGTCGTGCCGATGGGCTGGCGCGTCATCGATACGGCGAACGGGCCGGCCTCCGAGTGGGTCATCCCGCAGAACGAGGCCGGGCATCATATCAACAGCGCGAAGCTGGGCGAGCAGGGCAACCTGGTGATCTCCGGCCACAACAATATCTACGGCCAGGTGTTCAAGCCGATCAGCCTGGCCTGGGACAACGACACGCGCGTGAAGGTGGACGACTTCACCGACCGCTCCGACCTGCTCAACGGCCGCCTCATCGAGCTGTACGACGCAGAGGGCACGCGCTACGAGTACGTGGTGCGCGAGTTCTATCGCCTGAAGGACACCGGCGTCTCGGCCGCGCAGCGGATTGCGAACGGCCGCTACATCCTGCCGACGGAGGATGCCCGGCTGACCCTGGTGACGTGCTGGCCGCCGACCAACAACACCCATCGGCTGATCGTGATCGCCGAGCCTGTGCAGTAGCGGCCGATGTCCGCCGACGCGAGCGGAGGCGAGCCGCGGCGCTCGCGGCGTCTGCTCTTCCAGTTGCAGGTGTGGCTGGGCCTCGCGCTCGGCATCGCGGCGCTCGTCCTGACCGCGCGCAGCATCGATTTCCGCCAGTTGGGCGAGGCGTTGCGCTCGGCCCGCTGGGCCTATATCGCCCTGACCCTGGCGTTCAGCCTGCTTTCGCCCGTGGCGAAGGCGCAGCGGTGGCGCTGTCTGTTTCGCCCGCGGCCCGTCTCGGCCGGCGTGGGTCGCCTGGCCGACCTGGTCGTGATCGGCCAGGCGATCAACTTCCTGATCCCCGGCCGCTGGGGCGAGCTGGCGCGGGCCTATCTGGCGGGCGACGAGCTCGGCCTGAGCAAGTGGTTCGTGCTGGGGACGCTGGCCGCGGAGAAGCTGATCGACCTCGTCGTGCTGGCGCTGCTCGTCGTGGCGCTCCTGCCGTTCGTCGTGCTGCCCGCCGCGCTGGCCTCGCGGGTCGGGGTGGTGATCCTGACCGCGCTGGCGGTCGCGGCCGGCACGCTGGCCCTGTTGGGCGGCCGCGCCCTGTGGCTGCGGCTGGTGGATTGGGGGCTGCGCTTGCTGCCGGAGGCGATGGCCGTGCGCTGGCGGGCGCGCATCGTCGCCGGGCTGGACGGGCTGAGCGCGTTGGGCAGCCGCCGGGCCGCGCTGGCCGTGTGGGGCTGGACCGCGCTCTTTTGGGTCGTCGCCTGGACGACGAGCTTCTGGCTCTTGCTGGCCTTCGACCTGCCGGCCTCGCCGCTGATCGCGCTGCTCGTGCTGGCGGTGCTGCAAGGGGGCGTGGCCGTCCCCTCGACGCCGGGCAAGATCGGCGTGTTCCAGCTTCTGTGCATGGTGACGCTGGCGGTCTTCGGCATCGCGGAGCCGGTGGGCCTGGCCTACGGGGTGGTGCTGCACATGGCCGTGGTCGGCGGCGTCACGGTGTGGGCGGCCCTGGCGCTCTGGCGGCGCAGTTGGAACTGGCGTCGCCTGGCCGAGGCGTCGGCCGCCTGGCGTTAGCCGCGGCCGAGCCTTTGCCGTTTGTGACGAATGTACTGACCTGGGGAGGAGCGCGTCGATGCGAATGAAAGCTCGTCTGGCGATCTATCTGGTTGTCGGCCTGGCGCTGATAGCCATCTTTATGGCCACGCCCGGCGCCTGGGCGGAGCCGTTGCAGCACCGCCTGGGCCAGACCGTGCCCACGAGAACGCCGACCGGCGCGGCCGCGCCGCCGACGGATGCGCCGCCGACCGCGGCCCCGGCCACCCCGCGCCCCGGCGCAACCGCCGCGCCGCCGCCGACGGATGCGCCGCCGCCCGCCGATGCGACCGCCGCGCCTGCGGGTGCGCCGACCGAGGCCGCGCCGCCGGTCCCGCCCGCGCCGCCGGTTGCCGCCAGCGCGCTGTCCCTCGCCATGACGGCCAGCCGGGACAACATCTGGCCCGGCGTGCAGGTCGTCTTCACCGTGACGCTGACGAACACGAGCGCTGCATCGGTGCGCCAGGTGCGGCTGGAAGATCTCCTGCCGGAGGGGCTGGAGCCGGCCGCGATCCAGGGGCAGGAGGCCACCTGGGCCGGCCGCACGCTGCGCCTCGAACGCGCCGTGCTGCCGCCGAACGGGCGGCTGACCGTCGTCTTCGCCGCACGCGTCGCGGATAAGACGCCCGCGACCAGCGTCATCATCAACCGGGCGACCGCCACGGCCGGCGGGGCC
>MWBF01000319.1 GCA_002068935.1 Chloroflexi bacterium ADurb.Bin325 | reverse complement strand
CCGCCGCGACTACCTCCGCCGCGGGCGCGGGAGCCGCGACCACCTCGCTCAGCACCTGGCGCACGGGCGCCGCGGTCGGCGGGATCGGCGTCGCAGTCGGCGGGACCGGCGTCTCGGTCGGCGTGAACGTGGCCGTCGGGATGGGGGTCTCGGTCGGCGTCGCGGTCGGGGTGAACGTGGCCGTCGGGATGGGCGTCTCGGTCGGCCACGGCGTGTAGGTGGGCATGACCTCTTCGGGCAGATCCGCGGCCAGCGCGACCAGCACGGCGCTGTCTGCGACCGACATCTGCATGCTCGCCATCGGGCGGATGGAGCTCACCGCGGGGGCCTGCGACAGCAGCGAGATGATGATGGCCGGCGCGGCCACGCCGAGCAGCCAGATGAGCAGCAGGACGACCGCGATGAGGCGGAACTTGGCCCCGCGGCTGCTCCTGCCCCACCAGGAGGTTGCGGAGTCCGCGGCCTTGTTGACCGCGACCACAGTGCTGGCCGGCGCGGCCGCGCGCTGGGGCATCACGACCCGCGGCGCGACCGCCGCTGGCTCGGCGTGCAGGTTGCGCTCGTGGAGGCGGCGGCTCATCGCCCGGCTCAGGTTCAGCGCCATGACCGGGTGGCGCAGCGCCAGCGTCTCGAAGTCGGTGCGGGCGAGCGACCAGATGATGACATCGGTCAGGGCCGTGACCGCGGTCGCATGCGTGTCCCCCGTGAGGAACGCGCCTTCGCCGAAGAACTCGCCCGACCCGACGCTGGAGACCGCGCCCGACAGGCTGCTGACCTGCACCTGCCCCTGATCCACGAGATACAGCGCGCCGCCCTCGCTGCCGGGGCGGAAGATGGTCTCGCCGGCCGCAAAGCGCGCGGGCCGCAGATGCCCGGCGACCTCCTGCAACTGGTCGTTGTTCAGCCCCGCCAGCAGCTCCAGGCGGCGGAGATGGCGCGCCAGCGCCTGCTCCTCGCCCAGCCCCGCGGCCCGCTTGAGGGCCCGGCCGATCTCGGGATAGTCGGCCATGATGGCCTTGAGATCGTTGGCGGACAGCACCCACAGCGTCATGTCGCTGGCGGCCTCGGCGGAGGTGCTGTAGTTGCGGCCCGAGATGGCGTCGGCCTCGCCGAGCAGGCTGCCCGCGCTCAGGTTGGCGAGCACCGCATACTGATCGGTGACGAGACGAGCCCAGCCGGATCGGATGAGATAGAGGGCCGCGGCCGGCCGCCCCTGCTGATAGATGAGCTCGCCCGCGCTCCGGTTCGCCAGCGTCATGCGGCTGGCGATGATCGAGCGCTGTTCCTCTGTGAGCACAGAGAACAGCGGCGTGTTCTCCATCATGGCTTCTTTCACTCTAGATTCTCCCTCGTTTCCGATGGCGCTTAGTACGCACGGCGGAAGGTCACAGTCCAAGAATGGTGTCCGTTACACCCCATCCGCTTTAGGAAAGCGTCACAAGTGTTATCTTCAGTGCAGTACCCTGCGGCCATCAATACATCCTTGGGTATATCAGGTGATCTGGTAGTTAGACCGGCTACGTAGTCGCTGGTGACTGGTCGCCCATCTACGTCTCGGATGATCGTGATCTCCTGACCTCCGCCAAGGACGAACTCGGCGCTTCCCGCCGCGCCCTTGTGCCCAGTGACAATCTCCTCCATAGCTCCGAGATTCGCCTTCACGGTTACACCATTCAGGGGATTTCCAGCTGCATCAAGGACTATCACATGGAGTTCCCGTTTGTCCCCGCAATGAACTGAGGGACCGTCATGGCTACCGCCATTCTCCTCGACATTCCAAAGTCGCTTTTCGCTAACTCTGAAATCAGGTCCGGAGACCGCCGGCGGCGGGTTGGCCGGCTGCTCGGCAGGCGGCTGTTCGGCGGGCGGCGACGTGGGCCGCGGCGTGCTGGTGGGCGGCGGCGGCGGGATGTTATCGGCGACCGCGACCGTGTCGATCTGCCCCTGCAGGCGGACGGTCGTGCCCGACACCCACGCCTGGGACTGGCCGTTCCAGGCGATGCGCCACCAATCGCCGTTGGCGTTGCGCGCGCTGACCTCCACCTCCTGCCCCGTCCGCAGGCTGCCGATGACGGGATAGTTCCGGCCCGGCCCGCTGCGCACGTTGGCGTTGGTGTTGGCGATCACGCGCGGGCTGACCGGCGTCTCGGTGGGCGGCGCGACGGTCGGCTCGGCGGTGGCCGCCGGCGCGGGCGTCGCGGTGGGCGGCGCGGCGGTCGGCGGCTCAGGCGTCGCGGTCGCCGGCGCGGGCGTCGCGGTGGGCGGCACAGCGGTCGCCGTCGACGTGGGCAGCGCGGTCGGCGCAAAATACGCCATGAGCCTGGGGCTGTTGCTGCCCAACGCCTGCGCCAGCTCCGCCAGCGGCTCGACGTCGTCCGCGGGCCGGCCCGCGCTCAGGTCGGTCTCGGCCAGCATGACGAGCAACTGGCCCGGATTGGGAAGGTTGAGCTCGGCCAGCCGCGCCTGGGCCTGCGCCAGGTCCCCCGAACGCGCAAATTCCGCCGCGATCTCCCTCAGGCTGGCTTCGCGGGCGGCGGGCGATGTGCTATCGGGCCTGGCGGCCTGGCTGCATCCTGCACTCAGGATGGCCAGGGCCAGCAGGATGCCTGGGATCAACGCGCCGCGCAGGGGTGACCGACGAGCTCCGGCTGTGTCCCTGTGCGGGTCTGACTCGGTCTGTCGCATTCAGAAAAGGTCCCCATGTGTTTGGGATGTAGGCTTTGGCCCGAACGCAGTAACGCTGCTATAATACCTGCACATGGGCTGTGCCAGGACGCGCGATAACGATGAAAGAAGCGCCTGGCCCGGTGGGTCAGTGCCGAAGGTGGGATTCGAACCCACAAGGGCCAATGCCCAACGGTGTTTGAGACCGTCGCGTATACCGTTCCGCCACTTCGGCATGGCAATGAACGAGTATAATCCAAACAGCAGTCTCCGTCAAGTTCGTTCGAAGCGACACAACAGCCGGGCGTCGGCCGCGCGCCGCCTTGGGGCGTCCCCGCCGATGTCGGGGCGAAATCCGCAAGGTCGGGCCGTGAACCTGGGGGATTGGGCAGCATATTTGGTGGTTTGATGCTGACTTCACTACTGCGTCATCTGTTGATCTGGTCCGCGTCCCTGCGCGATGGCTGGGAGGTTCGCAGCACCCGGCCGACGCCGCCTCAGCGGCCCGAGTTCGATGAGGCGGCGCTCATCGCCGCCGCACAGAAGGGGCATCTGCCGTCGTTTAACCAGCTCATCCTGCACTACCAGAGCCTCGCCTACAACGTGGCCTATCGCGTCATGAGCGACGACGAGCTGGCCGCGGACGCCACCCAGGACGCCTTCATCAAGGCCTTCCAGCGGATCGGCCAGTATCGGGGCGGCTCGTTCAAGGCGTGGCTGCTCCGCATCGTCACCAACACCTGCTACGACACGCTGCGCGCGCGGCGGCGTCGCCCCACCGTGCCCCTCGAAAGCGACGACGATGAGAACGACCCCGAATACGATTCGCGGCTGATCGACCCGGTCGAGCGCCCCGACGCGTTCGTCATGCGCCAGGAGCTGGCCGCCGTCATCCAGGTCGCGATCGGCGAGCTCCCGCCCGACCAGCGCACGACGCTGGTGCTGGCCGACATCGAGGGCATGGATTACCAGGAGATCGCCGATACGATGGGCACTGCGCTGGGCACGGTCAAGTCGCGCCTGAGCCGGGCGCGCGCCAAGCTGCGCGATATGCTGCTGGAACATCAGGAACTTTTACCGGCCCAATATCGTCTAGGTGACAGTTAAACACTATATGAGATGACTGTATACCTGTTGAAGATGCCATGAAACGACCAATTGTCAGGCCCGACCGGCCGCACCTGGACGTCGAGCTGCTGTCCGCCTATCTGGATCGGCAGACGACCGCGGCCGAACGGGCGCGCATCGAGAGCCATCTGCAGGCCTGCGTCGCCTGCCGGGCCGAGCTGGAGAGCCTGCGCCGCACGACGGCGGTGCTGGCCGCCCTGCCGCGCGTGCGCGTCCCGCGGGCATTCACGCTCTCCGAGGCTCAGGTCGGGTTGCGGCGGCCGGCCGCGCAGCCGAGCTGGTACGGCGGGCTGCTGCGCGGGCTGGGCGCGGTCACGGCGCTGGCCCTGGTGGTGGTCGTGACCGCGACGCTGGTCAGCCGGCCGGGGTGGACGCCGGGCGTCATGACCGCACGGCAAGCGCCCACGCAGGCGG
>MWBF01000318.1 GCA_002068935.1 Chloroflexi bacterium ADurb.Bin325 | reverse complement strand
GACGATTACCGCGCGGCCGCGCAGCAGGTCCTGGCCGCGCTACAGGTCACGCTGGACGGCGAGAAGGTCGTGCTCAAGCCCAACGTGACCGCGGGCGAGCACCATGCCGACCCCGACAGCGGCATCGGGACGCACCCCGCGTTCGTCGGCGGCCTGATCGACTCCCTGGCCGGCCGGGGCGCGCGGCCGGGCGGCGTCTACATCGTCGAGGATCCGCGCGACACCGACGATAACCAGCCGCGGCACTGGCGCGGCACCGGCTACGACGAGCTGAGCCGGATGACCGGGGTCAAGTTGCGCTGCCCCACGACATACACCTGCGTGAAGAAGCGCGTGCCGCAGCCGCAGGTCTTCCCCCGCCTGAACGTCAGCCGGATGGCCGTCGCGGCCGACAGCGTGCTCATCAACGTGCCGAAGCTCAAGACGCACAACCTGGCGATCGCCACTCTCTGTCTCAAGAACCTGATGGGCCTGGTCAACGTCTTCGACCGGCACTACTGCGGCCAGGCGTGGCGGGAGCTGGCCGCGGCCGGCGTGCTGCCCGAGGCCGCAGGCCGTCCGCGCGAGGAGTGGATGGACGAGCGCATCCACGCGGCCTGGCAGGAGGGGCTGGCCCGGCGGCTGGTCGACACCGCGCAGGTTATCCGGCCGCACCTCAACATCGTCGAGGGGGTCGTCGGCCGCGAGGGGACCGGCTTCCAGCGCGGGCGCAACTTCCCGCTGGGGCTGGCGATTGCCGGGGTCAACATGGTCGCGGTGGACAGCGTCGCCAGCTATCTGATGGGCTTCGACCCGGCCCGCCTGATCTATCTCCAGCACGCCGCGGCCGCGGGCCTCGGCAGCAACGACCTGGCGCAACTGCGCGTCTATGTCGTGGAAGACGGCGCGGTCGTGCCCTGCCGCGATCTGGAGGCGCTGCGCGCCCGGCCGCCGCTGCGGGTCATCCGCAACATTGCCGGCGAGCAGGCGCTGGCGTCGTGAGGATTGCGGGCCTATCCGAAAACCCGCTCCGGTCTCTGACCGTGCCCCTGGCTCGGCAGGCTCAACGCAGTTGAGCGCGGCCAACCAGAGCAATTTTCGGATAGATTCCAAAAGGAGGGAATCATGTCGTTCAAGGTCAAGAAGCGCGGCAAGCTGACGTACTACTACGAGGGCGAGCGGCCCGTCCTGTCGGCGCTCGTCACCGAGGAGCAGCCGGACGGCGACCTCATCATCCGTTTTGCGGGGCTGACCGGCGGCTACTCGGCCCAGGGCATCCTCGGGCTGGATGAGCTGGTCAGCATGGACCCGCACCGGGAGATCCCGTTGGTGTTCCGCTGCTGGGAGAAGTGGCTGATCGATGCGGGCATCTGTCGGTCGCTGGCGGACGTGGATTTCATCGAGATTCACGCGTTCGGCTGCCAGCCGAAGGGGCCGAACCCGCTGGTCGACCCTGCCGGCTACGAGGCGGAGAAGGCGCGGCTGCGTAAGGCGTACGCCGAGGCGTATGCGGCCTTCTTTGCGGAGCACCTGCCCGACAACGGCGTGCCGGCCCGCTTCACCGTCCATGTCATAGACGTGCCGGACCAGGCCGCGTCGTACGAATTCTACGGGACCGCGCTGTACCAGCGCAGCCTGCACGAGGAGCCGAAATCATGACGCCCGACCCTGAACCGAGACGCTATGACCTGTTGCTGCGCGGGGGCCGCGTGATCGACCCGGCCAACGGCCGCGATGCGCGGCTCGACGTGGCGGTCTCCGGCAAGCATATCGCGGAAGTGGCCGCCGACATCCCGCCGGAGCAGGCGGAGCGCGTGCTGGATGTGGCGGGCGCGCTCGTCGTCCCCGGCATCATCGACATGCACACCCACGTCTACCGCTTCCCGGCCGGCCCGCACAGCTACGTCGAGAGCATGCACGCGGATGCGCACCTGCTCGCATCAGGCGTCACCACGACCGTGGACGCGGGCACCGCGGGCTGGCGCAACTTCCACGACTTCAAGACCCGGGACATCGACCGGTCGAAGGTGCGCATCCTGGCCTATCTCAACATCGCGGGCGAGGGGATGGTCGATGCCGAGTCCGAGCAGAACGTGGCGGATCTGGATCCGGCCATCACCGCGGCGGTCGCGCAGGCGTATCCCGACGTCATCGTGGGCATCAAGACCGCGCATTACTGGACGCGGCTGCCGTGGGATGCGGAGCACGCGCCCTGGGCCTCGGTCGAGCGCGCGGTGCGCGCGGGCGAGCTGTCCGGCCTGCACGTGATGGTGGACTTCTGGCCGCGGCCGCCGGAACGCCCCTACCCCGATCTGATCCTGGAGAAGCTGCGGCCCGGCGACATCCACACGCACGTCTTTGCCCAGCAGTTCCCGATCATCGACGAGCAGGGGCGGGTCTACGAGCACATGTTCCGGGCGCGCGAGCGCGGGGTCATCTTCGACCTCGGCCACGGCGCGGGCAGCTTCTGGTTCCGCAACGCGGCCCGCGCGTTCCGCGGCGGCTTCTACCCCGACTCGATCAGCACCGACCTGCACATGGGCAACATCAACGGACCGGTGTTGAGCATGGCCACGACCATGTCGAAGTGTCTGAGCATGGGCATGCCGCTGGTCGAGGTGATCGCCCGCTCCACGGTCGCGCCCGCGCGCGAGATCCGCCGCCCGGAGCTGGGCACGCTGTCGGTCGGCGCGGAGGCGGACATCGCGGTGTTCCGCCATCTGACGGGCGAGTTCGGCTACGTGGACTGCGGCCGCGCAAAAATGATCGGCCATGACAAGCTGGAGCCGCTTCTGACCGTGCGCGCCGGCGAGACGCTCTACGACCCGACCGGCCTGGCCGCGCCGGAGTGGGAGCACGCGCCGGCCGCGTATTGGCGGATGCCGGAGCTACAGCTATGAGCGCGGCCGGCGCGGATGTGTACGACGAGCTCGGCGTGCGCAAGGTCATCAACGGCCTGGCAACGGTGACGGTGCTGGGCGGCTCCATCATGCCGCCGGAGGTGATCCGGGCGATGGCCGAGGCCAGCCGCCACTTCGTCGAGATCGACGAGCTACAGGCGCGCGTGGGCGAGCGGATTGCCGCGTGGACGCACAACGAGGCGGCCTATGTCTGCTGCGGCGCGGCCGCGGGGATCGTGTTGAGCGCGGCCGCGTGCATGGCCGGGCTGGATGCGGAGAAGCGCGACCGCCTGCCCGATGCGACCGGCATGAAGGACGAGATCATCGTCCAGCGGCCCGGCATCGTCGGCTATGCCCAGGCGATTCGGCACGCCGGCGCGCGGATCGTGCTGGTCGGCGACGACGAGCGCGCGACCGTGGGGGAGCTGGAAGCGGCCATCAGCGAGCGCACTGCGGCCATCTTCTACTTCTACAACGAGAGCCGCATGGCCGGGCAGGCGCCGCTGGAGGAGTGCATCGCGCTGGCGCGGCGGCATGGCGTGCCTGTGATCGTGGACGCGGCGGCGCAGATCCCGCCGGTCGAGAACCTGTGGCGCTTCACCTCACCGGAGCAGGGCATGGGCGCGGATCTCGCCATCTTCAGCGGCGGCAAGGGGCTGTGCGGCCCGCAGAGCAGCGGCCTGATCGTCGGCCGCCGGGAGCTGGTCGAGGCGTGCGCGTTCCACGCCTGCCCGCGCATGGCGCTGGGCCGGACGATGAAGGTGGGCAAGGAGGAGATCGTCGGGCTGATGGCCGCGGTGCGCTGGTATCTGGGGCTGGATCACGCCGCGCTCATGCGCACTTACGAGGAACAGGTGCAGTACGTCATCGACGCCTTTGCGGGCCAGCCGCACGTGACCGCGCGGCGCAACTTCCCCAGCGAGGCCGGCCAGCCCATGCCGCGCGCCGAGCTGTTGCTGGACGAGGCCGCGCTGGGCGTGACGCGCGACGCGGCGCTCGACCGGCTGCGCCGCGGTGAGCCGGCCATCGCGCTGGCCGCGGCCGGCGACCGCGGGCTGTTCATCAACCCCCAGACGCTCCAGCCGGGCCAGGAGCGCATCATCTGCGCGCGGCTGCGCGAGGTGTTGGGGATTTGACCTCACCCCCCGGCCCCCTCTCCTGAAAACGAAAAGCCGTTTTCAGGAGAGGGGGAGACGCAGTCCGCAAGACCTCCCCCTCTTGTGGCTCGCAGATCGGGGACGAGGACGCCCGACGGTTTCTCTGAAAACGAAAAGCCGTTTTCAGGAGAGGGGGAGACGCAGTCCGCAAGACCTCCCCCTCTTGTGGCTCGCA
>MWBF01000317.1 GCA_002068935.1 Chloroflexi bacterium ADurb.Bin325 | reverse complement strand
CAAAAAAGCCCAATGAATCAACGGGGGAAAGGGGGCGGTGTGCCTGTTTTACACCCCCTATGGGATGCTAGTGGAATGAAAATAACATGGGGCCAGCATGTTATGCTGACCGGAAAGGGTTCACTTTCCTATGTTGTAGAGCTTCTCCATCTGCAGGAGCTTCTGGTGCTCCGTCTCGAGCATCTTCGCGACGGGGATGCCCGTCCACATGCCGACGACCTCGGCGATGTCGTCCTCGGAGACGTTGGGCGGCGGCGCGGCGTCCTCCCAGCCCTTGCGCAGTTGTTCGAGCTTCTTCTCCAGCTCGATCTCGTGATGGCGCAGATCGAGCGCATCGTCGAAGCGTTTGGCCTCGACCGCGGCCTCCTTGTCCTTCTGGACGCTCTTGAGCTCGCGGAACGTGCTGCGCAGCGTCAGCGCGTAGGGCGCCTTGTACATGCGCACGCGGCTGGACGCCTCGTCGATCAGGTCGATGGCCTTGTCGGGCATGAACCGGTCGGGCACGTAGCGCGCGGAGAGCCGCGCCGCGGCCACCAGCGCCTCGTCCGAGATGCGCAACTGGTGATGGCCCTCGTACATGGGCCGGATGCCCTTGAGGATCTCGATGGTCTGCTCGACCGTCGGCTCCTCGACCAGAATGGGCTGGAAGCGGCGCTCCAGCGCGGCGTCCCCCTCGATGTACTTGCGATACTCGTCCAGCGTGGTCGCGCCGATGCATTGCAGGTCGCCGCGCGCCAGCGCCGGCTTGAGCAGGTTGGCCGCATCGACGCTGCTGCCGGCCGCGCCCGCGCCGACGAGCATGTGCACCTCGTCGATAAAGAGGATGGCGTCCGAGTTGGTGATCTCCTCGATCACCTTCTTCAGCCGCTCCTCGAACTGGCCGCGATACATGGTCCCGGCCACCAGGGAGCCGACATCCAGCATCAGGACGCGCTTGTCGATCAGGGTTTCGGGCACGTCGCCGTTGACGATGCGCTGCGCCAGGCCCTCGACGATGGCCGTCTTGCCCACGCCCGGCTCGCCGATCAGCGCCGGGTTGTTCTTCGTGCGGCGGCTGAGGATCTGGATGACCCGCTCGATCTCCTTCTCGCGCCCGATGACCGGGTCGAGCTTGCCGTCCTCGGCGCGCTGGGTCAGGTCGAACCCCAACTGGTCGGTGAGCGGGGTCTTGCTCTCCTTCTTGCGCGTCGTCTTCTCCTGGAGCTGGTTCTCCAGGACGGTCTTGGTCGTCTGTTGGCGGACCTTGTCCAGATCCGCGCCCAGGCTGCGCAGGACTTCGGAGGCGATGCCCTCCTCCTCGCGCACCAGGCCCAGGAGCAGATGTTCGGTGCCGATATAGGTGTGGCCCATCTGGCGGGCTTCTTCCACGGCCAGTTCGATGACCCGCTTGGTGCGCGGGGTGAGCGTCGGCTTGCCGAACGGCGGGCGCGCGTTGCGCGGGGCCATGCGCTCCACCTGCCGGATGACCTCGGTCGGCGACGCGCCGACCTCGCGCAGCACCTTGGCCGCCAGTCCGCTCTCTTCCTTAGCCAGGCCGAGCAGCAGATGTTCCGTGCCCACATAGTTATGGTTGAGCCGCACCGCTTCTTCCTGTGCGATCTGCAACACCTGGCGTGCGTGCTTTGTGAAACGATCCAGTTTGTCGGACATATGTGTTCTTCCTTTGCGCATCTGCCGCACGCCGCCGCCGAAGCGAAACGTTGCGGTTCTCAGCGACTCTCTGGGCCTGCCGGCCTAACATGCAGCACGTACATTATAGCATACAGCTCGCGGCATGTCGTAAGCCGGAATCCCTAGAAAGCAAAACGGGGCAGGGCACAGCCGATGCCCCTGCCCCGTTGCGTCGCGTCCTGGCCGACGCGCGCGCTAGCCGACTTGCGCTTCCTCGGCCTCCTCGACCTGGCTGTCGGGCCCGGACTCGTCCAGCGCAGCCTCCTCCGCGGCCCGCGCCTCGTCGCGCCAGTCCATCTCCACATAGCTGTCGTCGCTGGCCTGGCGCAGGCTCAGCCCGATGCGGCGACGCTGGGGGTCCACCCGGATGACGCGCACCGCTACCTCGTCCCCCTCGTGGACGATCTCCTTGGGGTGCGCGATGCGGTAGTCGGCCATCTCCGAGATGTGGATCAGGCCCTCGATCGTGTCGTCGATCTTGGCGAACGCGCCGAACGCGGTCAGCCGGGTGATCTGCACGTTGAGCACCTGGCCGACGACGTACTGCTGGTCGACGACGCTCCACGGCTCTGGATGGAGGCGGCGCAGGCTCAGCGCGATCCGCTTGCGCTCCTCGTCCACGTTCATCACGTAGACGTCCACCTGCTGTCCGACGTGCAGCACCTCGCTCGGGTGCTCGATGCGCCGCCAGGCCAGCTCCGACAGATGGATCAGGCCGTCGGCCCCGCCCAGATCTACGAACGCGCCGAAGTCGGCGATGCTGGTGACGATGCCGTTGAGCACATCCACGACCTTGAGCTGCATGGTCTGGCCGACGAGCGGGGCCCAGCGCTGCTCGGGGTCCACCTCCGTGTCCTGCTGGGCCTGCCAGCGGCCGGAGAGCTGCGACGCGGGGACGAACCCGCGCACCCGGCCCACCCGCACGATGATGCCGCCGCGGTTGAAGCCGGTGACCACGCCCTCGAAGACATCCTGGGATTGCAGCAGCTCCTCGGCCTGCCGCCAGTCCTGCTCCTGCTGGGCGCGGGTGAGCGAGATGACCACGTTGCCGTCCTTGTCCTCTGGTACGACGACGAGCGCGCGCACGAGGTCGCCGGAGGACAGGGCGCAGACAAATTCCTTATCCAGCCGTTCCAATTCACGGGGGTCGACAATGGCATCAGCCTTGTAATGGATGTCGACGAGGATCTGATTGGGGCTGATGCTGACGATGTTGCCTTCCACGGTATCGCCTTGCCGCAACTGGGGAAAATCGAAGGCATCGAGGGGCAACGATTCCATGGGGTTGGGTTCGACTGTCGCCTGGGCGGACTCCAGTCTCTTGAGAGTATTCATGAGAATGAGTGCTCCCCCTCCAAAAAGAGTGAGCGAATTATACAGAAGGTGTAAGAAAAGGGCAAGTGACGCAAGAAGGAATTACGGATTGAAGATTACAGATTGTTGAGGAAAGATCGTTCTCGCCGAAACGGGAGGGAGCGCCCGTGGCCACATCTCACGGACGCTCCCTCAGGCCGCGGCCAAGGCCTACGGCAGATAGGCGATCATCTCGATCTCGACCGCGCCGCCGCGCGGCAGCGCGGCCACCTGGACGGTGCTGCGCGCCGGCGGGTCGGCCACGAAGGCCGCGGCATAGATGGCGTTGACCGCCTGGAAATCCTGCATGTCGGCCAGGAAGATCGTCGTCTTGACGACGTCGGCAAAGGTCGCGCCCGCGGCCTGCAAGACCGCCTCCAGGTTGGCGAGCGCCTGCCGGGCCTGCGCCTCGACGCCCTCGGCCAGCGCGCCCGTCGCCGGGTTCAGCCCCAACTGGCCGGAAACGAACACGAAGTTCCCCGCGCGCACGGCCTGATTGTACGGCCCGATGGCCGCGGGCGCCGCGGTGGTGTGGATGGTTTCTCGCATGACGATCCCTTTCTGTTACAAGTTGGCAGGTTGCAGGTTACTCGTTACTCGTTACTCATTCCGGCCTACTCGCAACCCGTAACCTTTAACTCACAACGATATTGATCAGCTTCCCGCCGGCATAGATGACCTTGCGCACCTGCTTGCCCTCCAGCCACTTCTGAATGGTCGGGCTGGCCAGCGCGGCCGCGCGCGCCGCGGCCTCATCCACGTCCGCGGGCAGCTCCAGCTTCTCGCGCACCTTGCCGTTGACCTGGACGACCAGCGTGACCATGTCGGCCTGGGCCAGCGCCGGCTCGTAGGCCGGCCACGGCTGCACGTGGATGCTCCGCGCCGGGTCAAAGGCTTCGTCGCCGCGCCGGCGCTGCCACAGCTCCTCGGCGATGTGCGGCGTCTCCGGCGCCAGCATCAACAGCAGCATGTCCAGCGCCTCGTCCCAGGCGGGCGTGCCGTAGACCGCGCTATCGCGCGCCTTCATCAGGTAGTTGTTGAACTCCATCAGCGCGGCCAGCAGGGTGTTCCACTTGTAGGTCGTGATGTCCTCGCTGACCTTGCGCAGCGTGCGGTGCGTGACATGGCGCAGCTCGCGGCTCAACCGCTCCACCGTGGCCGCATCCGCGGCCGCGGGCTGCTGCGGCGGC
>MWBF01000316.1 GCA_002068935.1 Chloroflexi bacterium ADurb.Bin325 | reverse complement strand
ATGACGCCCCAGGTTCATCGGCGGTTCCCTGCTTTCCTTATCATGGCGCTAGTATAGCATACAAGCGGCCTGCGCCCCCTTCGCTGACCTGCAATCCCAAAAAGCCTATCTAAAAACCCGCTGGGGCCGGTCTCTGACCGTGCCAGGGGCACGGTCAGAGACCGGCCAGAACAATTTTCGGATAGATTCAAAGATAGCCGAGAGCAGAAGCGCCCCTTCGACTCTGGGCCGGGGGCTTTTTAGGCATTTCCACGCAGCGCGTGTTAGTATCTCTGTTTGCAACACTTTCACGAGAAAGGCAATTAAGGTGACGACCAGCCTGGCGGCTTCGTCCGCCCACAACTACGATCTGAAGAACGCAGTCACAAGCAGCCGGCTGGCTGGCCTCTGGGCCATGATGACCGGCCTGCGCTTGCGCTATCTCGGCGCCGTGACCGCGCTGGCGTTCGGCGCGGCAGCCAAGACCGCCACCTATCTGCTCCTCCGCTATTTCGTGGATCAGGTGCTGGGCAAGGAACGCGCCGCGGCGACCCTGACGCTCATCGCGCTCGGCTTCGTCGGCCTGGCGCTGCTCGAGGGCAGCTTTACCTTTCTCAGCGGACGGCTGGCCGCGCAGACCGCGGAGGGCATCGCGCGCCGGCTGCGGAACTATCTGTACGACCACATCCAGCGGCTGACGTTCAGCTATCACGACCGGACGCAGACCGGCGAGCTGATCCAGCGCAGCACATCGGACGTCGATGCACTGCGGCGCTTCTACTCCGACCAGGCATTGGGCATCGGGCGCATCGTCCTGCTGTTCGGCATCAACTTCGTGGCGCTGGCCCGGCTCAACCTGCGCCTGGCGTTCCTGTCGGTCATCGTCGTCCCGCTGATCGTGATCGTCTCCGCGATCTTCTTCAAGCGCATCTCGCGCGCCTATGACAAGTACCAGCAGCAGGAGGCGTCGCTCTCCACCGTGCTGCAAGAAAACCTGAGCGGCGTGCGCGTGGTCAAGGCGTTCGCCCGCCAGGCGTACGAGCGCGACAAGTTCGAGAAGGAGAACTGGGAGAAGTTCCGCCGCGGGCGCAGCCTGACGGTGGCGCACTCGCTGTTCTGGCCGGTCTCCGACGTCCTGTGCGGCGGCCAGATGCTGTTCGGCTATGCGGTCGCGGCCATCATGGCGATCAACGGCGAGATCACGGTCGGGACCTATCTGGCCTATGTTGGGCTGCTCATCTGGATCATCTTCCCGATGCGCAACCTGGGCCGGCTGATCGTGCAGACCTCGACCGGCATGGTGTCGTACCGCCGCGTCGTCCACGTCCTCAGCCAGGAGCGCGAGCCGCTGGACGAGGGCACCTACCGCCCGAACGGGCCGGTCAAGGGCGACATCGAGTTCCGCTTCGTCTCGTTCGGCTACGACCCGACCCAGCCGGTCCTGAACAATATCAACCTGCGCGTCCAGGCCGGCGAGTCGATCGCGCTGCTTGGTTCGACCGGGTCCGGCAAGACCTCGCTGGTTAACCTGCTGCCGCGCTTCTACGAGTACACCGACGGCATCATCACGCTCGACGGCGTGGATCTTACTCGTTACCCGCGCAGCTATCTGCGCAGCCAGATCGGCATCGTCGAACAGGAGCCGTTCCTGTTCTCGAAGACCATCAAGGAGAACATCCGGCTCGGCGTGGATCGGCCCGTCACGGACGAGGAGATCATCGCGGCGGCAAAGGCCGCGGCGATCCATGATTCGATCATGACCTTCCCCGAAGGGTACGACACGCTCGTCGGCGAGCGCGGGGTGACCCTCTCCGGCGGGCAGAAGCAGCGCGTGGCGATTGCCCGCACGCTGCTCAAGAACCCACGCATCCTGATCCTGGACGACTCGACCTCGTCCGTGGACATGGAGACGGAGGCCGAGATTCGCGCCGCGCTGGAGACGCTGATGGCGGACCGCACGACCTTCATCATCGCACACCGCGTGCAGAGCCTCATGAGCGCGGACCAGATCATCGTGCTCGACAAGGGCAAGATCGTCCAGCGCGGCACGCACGAGACGCTGCTCGCGCAGGAGGGGCTCTACCGGCAGATTTACGAGCTCCAGGCGAAGGTGGAAGAGGAACTGCAAGAAGAACTTGCAGTGACGGTGTGAACCTCACCCCCCCCGGCCCCCTCTCCTGAGCAACGGGGCGTTGCTCAGGAGAGGGGGAGGTCTGTCGTCGCTCCCCTTCTCCTGAAATGCCGGTCTTAGCATTTCAGGAGAAGGGGCCGGGGGATGAGGTCAAAAGGGGGCACGAGTGGCAGACAGCTACGAATTCGAAGAAGAAGAGTTCAGCGGACAATTTAACGGCGGGACCTTCCGGCGCATCCTGGGCCTGGTGAAGCCGCACTGGAAATGGGTCGTGGGCTTCATCATCACGATCATGTGGGTGAGCCTGCTGGACGCCTACTTCACCTTCCTGTCCAAGCGCATCATCGACGAGGGGATCGTCGCGCGCAACACCGTGGCCCTGCGCCAGATCATCATCACCTACGGCGCGCTGATGGTCGTGCAGGCCGTGGGTGCGTTTGCGTTCATCTATCTGGCGGGCGTGTTGGGCGAGCGCGTGCAGTATGACCTGCGCAAGAAGCTGTTCAACCACCTGCAGGAGCTGTCGTTCTCATACTTCAGCAAGACGCCGGTCGGCTGGATCATGTCGCGCGTCACCTCCGACTCGGAGCGCATCGCGCAGCTCGTGACATGGGGCATGCTTGACGTGACCTGGGCGATCTTCAACATCGGGTCGTCCATGTACTTCATGGTGCGGCTGAACTGGCAGCTGGCGCTGGTCGTGCTGGCCACCGTCCCGCTCCTGGTGACGATCGCGATCTACTTCAAGACGAGGATCCTGCGTCAGTTTCGGCTGGTGCGCAAGCTCAACTCGAAGATCACCGGCGAATACAATCAGAACATCACCGGCGTGCGCGTGGTCAAGGGCCTGGGCCGGGAGGACGCCAACCTGCGCGAGTTCAACCATCTGACCGACGACATGTACAACGCCTCCTATCGGGCCGCCTGGCTGTCCGCGCTGTTCCTGCCCGTCGTGCAGATCATCGCGGCGCTCGCGGTGGGCACGATCGTGCTCTATGCAGGCCTGAACGCGGAGGTCGGCGGCATGACCGTCGGCGCGCTGCAAGCGTTCGTCTCCTACGTGACCTTCATGATGTGGCCCGTGCAGGATCTGGCGCGGGTCTACTCGGAGATGCAGAACGCCATCGCATCGGCCGAGCGCACCTTCTCGCTGGTGGATGCGCAGCCGGAGGTGGCCGACGGCCCGACCGCGCAGAACACGCCGACGCTGCGCGGGGAGATCGCGTTCGAGCACGTGGACTTCTACTATGAGCCGGACAAGCCGGTGCTGACCGACTTCAACCTGCGCGTGCAGCCCGGCGAGACCATCGCGCTGGTGGGCCCGACGGGCGGCGGCAAATCGACCATCGTCAACCTGGTCTGCCGGTTCTATGAGCCGAAGGCCGGCGCGATCAGGATTCACGGCCAGGATTACCGCGACTTCACGCTGCACAGCATCCACTCGCGCATCGGCGTGGTGCTACAGACGCCCCACCTGTTCTCCGGCACCGTCCGCGAGAACATCCGCTACGGCCGGCTGGACGCCACCGACGCCGAGGTCGAGGACGCCGCGCGCATCGCGGGCGCGCACGAGTTCATCGTCAAGCTCGACGGCCAGTACAAGTCCGAGGTGGGCGAGGGCGGCAACCGGCTCTCCGTGGGCCAGAAGCAGCTCATCAGCCTGGCCCGCGCGGTGCTGGCGAACCCGGAGATCCTGGTCATGGACGAGGCCACCAGCTCCGTGGACACCGTGACCGAGGCGCTCATCCAGCGAGGCATGGACAAGGTAATGGCCGGGCGCACGACCTTCGTCATCGCGCACCGCCTCTCCACCATCAAGAAGGCCGACCGCATCCTGGTCATCGAAGAGGGACGCATCGCGGAGCAGGGCAGCCACCGGGAGCTGTTGCAGCTTGGCGGCAAGTATCACCGCCTGTACACGCAACAGTTCCGCCACGAGCGCACCGCCCGCTACATGACGCCGGAGCTCGAGCTGCTCGCCGCATAATAAGAGACTGTCTAAAAACAACCGTTTCGGCGGGCCTGGATCGTTGTCCCGCCCATCTTGGAGAACAACATATGACCACCGCAAACCTCACCGGCGCTGAGGAGATCACCTGGAACCTGGCCGACCT
>MWBF01000315.1 GCA_002068935.1 Chloroflexi bacterium ADurb.Bin325 | reverse complement strand
GCCAGGGCGACCCGGCGTGGTCGCTCCTGCCGCTGCTGAGCTGGGCCGCGGCCGCGGGGCTGGCCGTGACCTTCGCAGCCGGTGCCGCCACCGTGCGCGACAGCATACCGGCCGCGCGGCTGCCCGCCGCGGTCGAGTATCACCTGGTCACGCAGGACGGCCGCCAGGACCCGGCCGCCGCGCTGCTCTCGACCCTGTCCGACCTGCTGCCCTGGGCCGACGCGGTCTGCGCGGCGGGCAGCGTGGCCCTCTATCTGCGGCTGGCGGAGACGATCCGGGACGCGCGCTACGGGCTGACGCGCGGCTTTGCGCAGGCGCTCTACCCCGCGACGTTCCTGTGCGGGACGGGCGCGTGCCAGTCGTGCGTGGCGGATGTGGCGGGCGGCCGGCGGCGGGTGTGCCTGCGCGGGCCGGTGTTCGACCTGGCGGATGTGGCGGCGACGTGAGCATCGAGCTAGCGCCGCACAACAAGCTGGGCCTGAGCCTGGCCTCGCCGCTGATGGCGGGCAGCGGCGCGCTCGGCTTCGGGGAGGCCTGGCCGCCGGGCGTCGGGCCGGAGCTCTTTGCCGCGCTGGTCACGCCGCCTATCACGTTCCAGCCGCGCCGCGGCAATGCGCCGCCGCGGCTGGCCGAGATCCCCGGCGGCTTCATCCTCGCGACCGGCGACCACAATCCGGGGCTGCGCCGCCTGCTGCGCGACGACGCGGCCGGCTGGGCCCGCCTGGGCATCCCCGCGCTCGTGGCGCTGGCCGCCTCCGCGCCGGAGGACTGGGATCGCCTGGCCGCGGCCCTGGAGGATCAGCCCGCGGTCGCGGGGCTGGAGCTGCATCTGCCCGCGCAGGCCACCGCGCGCGACGCGGGCCTGTGGACGGCCAACGTGCGCCGGAGCTGCCAGCTCCCGCTGCTCGTCAAGCTGCCCGCGGCCAACGCCGAGCTGCTGGTCGAGGCGTGTCTGCACGCGGGCGCGGACGCGCTCGTGGCCGCGACCGCGCCGGTGGGGGCCGCGCCCGCGCTGGCGGAGGAGACGGCCGTCGTGACAGGCCCCGTCGGCGGGCCGGCCGCGCTGCCCTTCACGCTGGCCGCGCTGGCCGCGGTGCTGGCCCAGGCCGCGGGCGCGCCCGTCATCGCCGCGGGCGGCATCACGCGGCCCGCGGATGCGCTCCGCTGTCTGCGCATGGGAGCGGCCGCGGTGCAGGTGCGCAGCGTGCTGTGGACGAACCCGGCCGCGGTCGCGGAGATCCGGCGCGCGGTGACGGAGGGGGGATGAAAGATTGAAGAAGAAAGAAGGAAGAAGAAAGAAGGAAGAAGAAAGAAGGAAGATTGAAGATGGGCGCATCGAACGACATCTTCAATCTTCCTTCTTCAATCTTCGATCTTCCTTCGATCTAAACCGTCTGCAACACCAGGCCGACGGCGAAGGCCAGCGCATACCAGACGGCGAGTTGCGCCGTGCCGGCGAGCGTCCTGTTGAGCGCGGGGCCGGTCACCGTGAACACCGCGCGCATCTGCTGTAGGGCGAGCGGCAGGGTCAGCAGCGCCAGCAACACCCACGCGTTCAGCCCGAAGTTGAGCCAGAGAATCGGGGGGATGGCGTAGGCCAGCGCCAGCAGCGCGAGATACTCGCCCCGCGCGCCGCGGCGGCCCAGCAGGACCGCCAGCGTGCGCTTGCCCACGCGCATGTCGGTGTCCGCGTCGCGGATGTTGTTGACCACCAGGATGTTCGTGACCAGCGCGCCCATCGGCAGCGCGGCCAGCCAGACCAGCGGCGTGATAAATCTGGCCTGCACATAGAATGTCCCCACCACGGCCACCAGCCCGAAGAAGATGAAGACGGCCAGATCGCCCAGCCCGTAGTAGCCGAACGGCAGCGGCCCCGCGGTGTAGGCGACCGCGGCCAGGATGGAGAGCAGGCCGATCGCCAGGATGGGCCAGCCGCCGAGGACGATGAGGTAGACGCCGCACAGCGCGGCCAGCCCGAACACCACGAACATGCCGGCCTTGACCTCGCGCGGGGAGAGCAGCCCCGCGCTCGTCACGCGCAGCGGGCCCACGCGCTCTCGGATGTCGGCGCCCCGCCGAAAGTCGCCCAGGTCGTTGGCGAAGTTCGAGCCGATCTGGATCAGCAGCGCGGCCAGCAGCGCGGCCAGCGCGGCCAGCGGCCGGAACGCGCCGGCGTGGACCGCCAACGCCGCGCCGACGATCACGGGCGCGATGGCCGCGGGCAGCGTGCGCGGCCGGCTGGCCAGCCGCCAGGACTGCCAGCGGGTGAGCGGCGCGTGCTGCTCAGCCTGGTTGTGCGGGGCTTCCATCCGCTGCACCCTCCTCTGCCGGGTCGGCCTCCTCGAGCGCGCGCGGCTCTCGGGTTGCAGGCCCCAGGAAGTACAGCCCGGTGCTGCCATACTGGCGTTGGTCGAACAGGGCCAGATGGCTCAGCGCGGGCGCGCGCCACTCTTTGGGGAAGACCTGGACGATAGCGACGCCGTCGCGGGCCAGCAGGGCCGGCCGCGCATCGACGATCTGTAACGCGCGCAGCCACAGCCCCTGATACTGGGGCGGCGCGATATAGATGACGTCGAAGGCCGCGAGGCCCGGCCGCTGGAGATAGGCGAACGCGTCGCCCGGCGCGACGACCGCGGCCTCCGCCAGGCCGGTCGCCTCCAGGTTGCGGCGCAGCGTCTTGAGCGCCAGCCGGTCGCGCTCGCAGAACACCGCCTCCGCCGCGCCGCGGCTGAGCGCCTCGATGCCGACCGCGCCGGTGCCGCCGAACAGGTCGAGGTAGCGCCGGCCCTCGATCATCCCCAGCGAGTGGAGGATGCTGAACAGCGCGGCCTTGGCGCGGTCGGTGATGGGCCGCGTGCTGTCGCCCGGCACGGCGGCCAGCGTCCGGCCCCTGGCGACGCCCGCGATCACCCGCATGGCGTCCTCATGCGGCCGGGCGCTCGATCAGCGTCGTATACACGGGTGTGTCCGCGCCGCCGAAGCGGTATTTGTAATCCTCGTCACCCTGCAGGAAGTCGAAATGGCTGCGGCCCAGCTCGATGGCGTGCTGGATCAGCCGGGCGAGCAGCACCCAGCCGGGGCTGAGCTGCGGCACGGCGGCGGGGTCATAGCCGGAGTTGTAGACGAGGATCTGGCCGTTGTAGTCGAAGCAGAAATAGGTCGCGACGGCCTGGCCCTCGATCTCGAGAAACGAGAGCTGGAGCCAGCCGCAGTCGGCCAGCGCCGCGGCGATGGCGCGGAAATAGGCCTGCATCTCCGGCGTCATGAAGGCGTGTTTGTCCGTGCGGCTGTTGCGGTGCAGCCGGATGAAGGTGTCCATGTCCGTGGCCAGCCCCGCGCCGTCCGCGGTCACGTAGCGCACCCGCACGTCGGTCGCCTCGCGCTCGATGCGGCGCAGCTTGCGGCGGATCTCATGGCGCTCCTTCTTGTCGAGGGTGCTGAGATAGCGATCCCAGCCGTCCTCCCCAGCCGCGGCGTCGACCGGCAGCGCGATGATGGGGCAGACATCCTCCTGCTCGACCGTCACGCTGTAGCCCGCGGCGCGCGCCATCTCCGCCAGCCGCGTGTGCGCCAGCGAGGGGCCGGGCTGGTTGCACAGGTTGATTCCATCCCAATGCGGCGCGTCTGGCCCGGCCAGCCATCCCAGAAACGCAGCATAGACGGGCTCCTCCTGGCCCGTCTCGATGATGAGGTCGAGATAATCGGAGACCTCGGTGCAGCCGACGACGTGCAGGACCCGCGCGTCCCCCTCGTCGGTGGCATAGAGGGGCAGGATCCCGACCAGCCGTGCGGCCGCGCGCGCGGCCAGGATGTAGAGGGGGCCGCGCTGCGCGCCGAGCCGCTGCCACCAGGTGCGCTGCCACTCCCAGGTCAGGAATATCGTATCGAACCGGCTGCGCCGCAGGAGGTCGTTCCATTCGGGGCGAAGGGCGTC
This sequence comes from Chloroflexi bacterium ADurb.Bin325, assembly GCA_002068935.1. GTDB lineage: Bacteria > Chloroflexota > Anaerolineae > CG2-30-64-16 > CG2-30-64-16 > MWBF01. Next base: position 315 of record MWBF01000315.1, on the reverse strand, counting down.
GAAGCCCGCTTCATCGGTATAGACGGTGAGTTCCACTGGCATTCCCTTATGATGGTTGTCCGCGCAGATGGGCGATGATGAATATGGCGACCAGGATTAGAACGATTGCCAGCACGATCCATTGCCAGCCCTGCGGCCAGTTGTGCATGATCGTGGCCACCGGCTTGCTGGCCTTTTCGGCCAGATCCTTCACGTCGGATATGACGGGCACGGGCGTGTCGGTCGCAAGCACCTGGCCCACGAACGTACGGTCGGGCATATCGAGCGCCACGCGCGTGCTCAGCGGCGCGGGCGCGGCGGCCGCGGCCAGCCCGG
>MWBF01000314.1 GCA_002068935.1 Chloroflexi bacterium ADurb.Bin325 | reverse complement strand
CTGCGATCGCCGGGGTCGCCGAACGTCTGGCTCTGCCAGATGGGGGCGCAGGGCACGGACGGCAGCTTCGAGGAATTCCGCCGCGCGGTGCTGGCAACGCGCCCGCTGGTCGACGGCCTGCGGGTGACGTGGACGACACTGCGCGGGGATCATCTCGAATTCGGCTGGGCCGGACCGCTTCTGTTGAACGGCGCGGAGCAGCCCATCACCGGCTTCCCACATCACGAGAGCGCATTTGCTCACGCCGCGCTGCCAGCGCAAAGCATGGCTATCGGCTACGGGGCAGAAATGCTGAAGCTTAACTTTGCATGACACGAATTCGGGACAACGGATGGCGCATCTGCGACGCCGTCCGTTGTCCCGTTACGCGCCCATTTTTCGGCGTTTACCAGTTACCCGGAATCTCAATAACCGGACGCAGTGCCCTTATCGGGTGTGCCGCGGCGGCCGGCATACGGGTCCGGCACGGCGCCGTCGGTCGAGAACTGTGCCATGAACCCGATTCGACGATCCATGGTCGACTCTCCGGCCGCGATGGCCGCGCGACGGTCTCCGCCGTACTCCCTCTTGACGATCCACTCCTGTCCGAAGTGCGAGTGGAGGACCTCGTCCGCCCAGTCGTAATCCTGATAGAGCGCCATCAGCGCGTGTTGCGCCTTATCGCGGCAGAACTCATACTCCTGGCGTTTGCCCGGCGGGTATTTCATGGCTGCCTGCTCGATGGCGACGGTCAGGTGGGTGTAGGCTTCGATGGGGTTCAGCTCGGAGAGACACATCGTCGCGAACCCGGTCCAGTTTGGGTTCGAGGTGATATCGATGCCCTCGGCCTGCAGGGCCGCCTGGCCGAACGCGGAATGGCGTACTTCGTCCCAACAGTGCCGCGCCAGGTCACGGTAGAACCCCCACGGGTGGCCTTTTTCCAGCGTCATGATCGCGGCCACGGTCTCCGCGGGCGACATTTCATGGAAACGCACCCACATCATCTGCTCAAGGCCCTCGCGCACCGTGTCGCCCCGTTCCGGCACGAAGACGGTGGGCGGCTTGGGCACGCTGGAGCGGAAGCGAGCATCGCGGCCCGACTGTTGAGGCATGACCCACGGCTGCCCATCGCTGCGCGCGGCTGGCAGCGCAACATCCGCCGAACGGGCTGCGTCGCCGGCTATGCCGCCCGCCGCGTCCAGATAAGCCTCCACGTGCGCGGCCCAGGTCGCGGAACGGGCCTGAGCTTCATCAGCTCGCGATACTAACTCCGAGAGATAGCGCTGGCCCAGCGCAGTCTGCTCCTCCTCCTCGGCCAGTAGCGCGCGTAGCGTCCGGCCGGTCGGATAGTCCACCAGGGGATTGATGGCTGCAAGGTGCGCCTTGTAAGCAGCGATCAGCGCCGGCTTGATGACACTGTAGACGCCGGTCAGCAGTTCGATTGCATCTTCCGCGCGGATGACCTCGTCCATGAGCGCGGTGAGCCGGTCATCCGGCGAAGCGTCGACCGATTTTTCAGAGCGTCGTAGCTCGCTGATGCGTGTGCGCAGCATCTCGTGATGCTCCGCGTCTTCGTAAAGATGGCGGGCCAGCAGATGCTTCGATTCCCAATCAGGGATGCTCAACAGGTGGCCGGCGGCCGTGAACATAAGCTGTCGCTCGATATAAGCGAGCCGATGCAGCCGCCGTGCGTTCTCTTCCACCCCATAACCGAGCCGCTCTACATCCTCGATACCGGCAAATCGAAAACCAGGAAAGGGTTCAGCCATTGCTCTGCTCCTGTGGGTGTTTATCCGACAAGCCGTCAGCAATTCTCGGATGAACCGCTCAGTTTTGTCCGATATCGAGAATACTATTCAACTGTAATTGGTCGGCGAAATGACAGGCCACGAAATGGCCTGTGCCGTGTCGGTCGGATAATGCCGGTTCTTCGTGGCGGCAGATCTCCTGAGCATAGCGGCAGCGCGGGTGGAAGTAGCAGCCGGACGGTGGATTTGAGGGATCGGCTACGTCTCCTTCGAGCACGATACCCTCCTCCATCGTGTTCAGGCGGGGGTCGGGCTTGGGCACGGCGGAGAGGAGCGCCTCGGTATAGGGGTGTTTGGGGTTTCGGTAGAGCTCTTCTGTGTCTGCCAGCTCCACCAGCTTTCCAACATACATGACCGCCACCCGGTCGCTGATATATTCGACGACGCTCAGGTCGTGGGCGATGAAGATATATGTGAGGTTGAATTCGTGCTGCAGGTCCTGGAGCAGGTTGAGTATCTGCGCGCGCACGGAGACGTCCAGGGCTGACACGCCTTCATCGCAGACTACCAGCCGGGGGTGGAGGGCCAGCGCGCGCGCGATGCCGATACGTTGGCGCTCGCCGCCGCTGAACGCGTGCGGGTAGCGTCGCATGTACTCCGGGCGGAGGCCGACCTGCCTCAGGAGACTGGCCACCCGATCCTCGAGCGCTTCGCCGCTCAACCGTTCGTTGACCCGCAGCGATTCGCCCACGATGTCCAGCACATTCATGCGTGGGTTGAGCGAAGAGTACGGGTCCTGAAAGATCATACGGATCTCACGACGATAAGGTTTGAGCGCGTAGCCTTCGAGCTGGGCCAGGTCGACCACTGCGCCGGCTCGGTTGTGGTAGAGGATGCGGCCGGCCGTCGGCTCATACGCGCGCAGGATGCAGCGGCCCGTCGTCGTCTTGCCGCAGCCCGACTCACCCACGAGACTGAGCGTCTCGCCTTCTTTCACGGTAAAACTCACGCCATCGACCGCTCGGACATGGCCGACGACGCGGCGGAGAAAGCCCTTCCGGATCGGGAAGTGCATCTTGAGGTTTTTGACTTCAAGCAGATTGCCGTTCTTCGGCGCGGTGATGTCGGTCATCCTGGCTTGCTCCCGCTGTTCGCTCGCGCGGCGCTGTCAGTTGTGGGTTCCCTTGAGCCATATAGCAGGCAACTAACCATCCGGCCTCCCCCCAAGGCGACCGGCTGCGGCGTCTCGCGATCGCAGAGGCCCGGCATGAAACGAGTACAGCGAGGATGAAAATAGCAGCCGCTGGGCCGTGTGAAGGGGTCAGGCACCATGCCCTCGATGGAGTCCAGCCGCTGGCGGATCGCGCCGCCTACCTTGGGGATGGAGCGCAGGAGAGCCTGGGTGTAGGGATGTTTCGGGTCATGGAAAATGGCGTCTACGTCCGCCGTTTCTACCACACGGCCCAGATACATGACAGCCACGTCGCTGCACATGCCAGCTACGACCCCCAGGTCATGCGTGATCAGCATCAACGACATGCCGAGCTGGCGTTGCATGTTGCGGATGAGGCGCAGGATTTGCGCCTGGGTAGTTACGTCGAGTGCGGTTGTCGGCTCATCTGCGATGAGCAGGCTGGGGTTGCAGGCGATCGCCATGGCAATCATCGCGCGTTGGCGCATGCCGCCGCTGAACTGGTGCGGATACTCGTCGATCCGCTGCTCCGGCTTGGCGATGCCGACGAGGCGGAGCAGCTCGATAGTCCGGCTGCGCGCCTCGGCTTTGCTCATGCGTTGGTGGAGCAGAAGGTTCTCCATGATCTGATTGCCGATGGTATATAGCCCGCTCAGCGACGTCATCGGTTCCTGGAAGATCATCGAGATCTCTTTGCCCCGGATCGCGCGGATCTCGCGGCCCGTTGCTTTGAGCCGGGCAAGGTTGACCTCTTCGATTTGGACGCCGTTGCCCGGCGTCGGCTGTACGCGGCGGTAAAGGATGTCGCCTGCCACGAGTCGCCCCGGAGAATCGACGATCTGCAGTATTGAGCGGGCGGTGATGCTCTTGCCGCAGCCGCTCTCGCCCACGATGCCCAGCGTCCGCCCGCGAAACAGGGTCAGATCAACGCCGTCTACGGCCTTGACGATGCCCTGATCCATAAAAAAATGTGTCTTCAGCCCTTTGATATCCAAGAGCCAGTCGTCATTCGACATGCCGTTTGCCTCTATGGTTGTCGGCGCCCATCTAGCGTCCGTAAGGGTCGGCCGCATCACGCAGGCCGTCACCCAAGAAGTTGAGCGCCAGAACCGTGATGATCACGGCCAGCGCGGGGATCAGCAGCCAGGGAGCCGTCGCGACCGCGCGCACGTTCTGGGCCTCCTGCAGGAGCACACCCCAGCTCACCACGGGCGGCTGGAGCCCGAGGCCCAAGAAACTCAGTGCGGTTTCGGCCAGGATCATACCGGGAATCGCCAACGTAATGGAGGCGATGATATGGCTGGTAAAGGATGGAATCATGTGCCTGAAGATGACCCGCAGC
>MWBF01000313.1 GCA_002068935.1 Chloroflexi bacterium ADurb.Bin325 | reverse complement strand
GGCGCCAACGACTTCCACATCCTGTTCCACATCATCCTGCCCCTGTCGCTGCCCGTGTTGGCGGTCATGGTCCTCTTCTACGCGGTATATCATTGGAACGCCTATTTCAACGCCCTGGTCTATCTGCGCAACCGGGAGCTCTATCCGCTCCAGATGGTGCTGCGCGACATCCTGATCGCTAACGATGTCTCCAGCATGACCACGGGCTTCACGGGCGGCGATGTCGAGCCGATCGGGGAGACGATCAAGTACGCCACGATCATCATTGCCACGCTGCCGATCCTGGTAGTCTACCCGTTCCTGCAGAAGTATTTCGTCAAGGGCGCCATGGTGGGGGCGATCAAGGAGTGACCGGCCGTTGGCGCATCATCTTCCTGCTCTCTGTCGCCGTCCTGGCCGGGTGTCGGGCCCGCCCCACGCCCACGCCCGCGCCGACGCCGTCGCGCACGCCCGCGGCCAGCCCGACCGCGGTCGCGATGGCCACGCCGGTCCGGCCGACCGCCAGCCCGCGGCTCGCCGGCTGGACCGAGCACCGCGGCGCGGATTTTGCGCTGTGGCTGCCTGAGTCCTGGACGGCGCTGGAGCCGGGCGCGGACGGCCTGACGGCCCGCTTCGCCGGGCTCCAGGCGCAGAACCCCCTGCTGGCCGGCATCCTCGGCAGCGCGGACGCGCTACACGACGCCGTGTTCTGGGCCTTTGGCCCGACGACGCCCGACGCCGCGTTCGCAGACAACCTGAACATCCGCCGCGCCTCGCTCGGCGGCCAGCCCGCGCCCGACATGGCCGCGCTGATCCAGCCGATCATCGAGCAGTACCGCCAACTGGCCTTCGCAGACATCGCCGCGCAGACGGATCTCGTCATCGCCGGCCACGCCGCCGCGCACATCACCTACAGCTTCCCGTTCACCGGCCGCGATGGCGCGTCCGGCCAGATTACCGGCCACCAGTATCTCGTCGCGACCGACGCCGACCTCTGGATCCTGAGCTACGCGGCGGGGCCGGCCGCCGACCCGGGGGCCGCGGCGCTCTTTGCGCAGAGCGCGCAGACCTTCGTTATGCGGTAATTTGGCGGATATATGCTATAATAGGCCGGAAATAGTGTGGAATTGCGCAAGCCGTATTGTGATCGGCGCTTCGAATCTACGGCCGCGGCAACACTGCGAAACAACGGAGCCGCAAAGGGGACAACCATGACACTCTCCGATCAGCCGGTGCGCGTGCGCATCGCGCCCAGCCCCACGGGCTATTTTCATCTGGGCAGCGCGCGGACGGCCCTCTTCAACTGGCTCTACGCCCGACACACGGGCGGCAAATTTATCCTGCGCATCGAGGATACCGATCGCTCGCGCTTCGTGCCCGGCTCGCTGCAAGACATCATGGACAGCCTGGCCTGGCTGGGGCTGGATTATGACGAGGGGCCCGGCGTCGGCGGGGCCTATGGGCCATACTTCCAGTCCGAGCGCCTGCCCCTCTATCACGAATGGGCCGAGCGCCTGATCGAGGCCGGCCATGCCTACCGCTGCTACTGCACCGCGGAGCGGCTGGACGCGCTCCGCGCGGAGCAGCGGGCCAACAAGAGCCACGTGATCGGCTACGATCGTCATTGCCGCACGCTCACCCGCGCGGAGCGCGCGGAACTGGCGGCCTCCGGCGCGACATCGGTCGTCCGCTTCGCGATGCCGATGGAGGGCGAGACCCACTTCACCGACCTGCTGCGCAAGATCAAGCCGTTCGACAACAACCAGTATCGCGACCCGGTGCTGCTCAAATCGGACGGCTTTCCGACCTATCACTTTGCCAACGTGCTGGACGACCACTTCATGGCGATCACGCACATCCTGCGCGGAGACGAGTGGCTCAGCAGCGTGCCGCTGCATGTGAACCTGTACGCCGCGCTCGGCTGGGAGGTGCCGGCCTTCGCCCACCTGCCGCTGATCCTGGATCCGAGCGGCGAGGGCAAGCTGAGCAAGCGTAAGAAGAAGGGCGAGGGCGACGAAGAGCTGCTGACCCACATTCGCGAGTATCGGGAGGCCGGCTACCTGCCCGAGGCGATGTTCAACTTCCTGGCCAACATGGGCTGGGCCTACAGCCCCGACACGGATCTCTTCACGCGCGCGCAGGCCATTGCGCGGTTCGACATCGCCGACATCAACCCGGCCGCGGGCGCGCTGCCGCTGAGCAAGCTCCAGTGGATGAACGGCCATTATATCCGCGAGCTGAGCCCAGAGGAACTGACCGACCGGCTGCTGCCCTTCCTCAGCCGCGCATCCGGCCGGCCCGAGGCGGAGCTGGCCCGGCACCCCGGCCTGCCCTATGTCGCGCCGCTGGTCGCGGAACGGCTGAAGACGCTGGATGAGGCGTGGCCGTGGGTGGACTTCGTGTTCCAGGATCATATCGTCTACGACCCCGCGCTGCTCATCCCCAAGGGGCTGGATGCCGCGGGCGCGCTGGCCGCGCTGCAAGCCAGTCGCCGTCTCCTGGCGGAGCTGCCGTTCGCCGAGGCCGAGCTGGATCCGGCGCTGCGCGGCCTGGCCGACCGGCTGGGCCTCAAGCCCGGCCAGGTCTTCGGCATCCTGCGCGTGGCGACGACGGGCAAAAACGTAGCGCCGCCGCTGTTCGGCAGCTTCATGGCCCTGGGCCAGGCTCGCGTGTTGGCGCGTTGCGCCGAAGCAGAAAAACTGCTAGAAACCCGGATGGCAATATGACCGAGCTCAAGACACTGCACGGACACGGGGTCCATTGCATGATTGCCTTGCAGCCCGTTACCCGTGAATCCTACAAACGCTATCTGCGCGAGGCCGGCCAGCCCATGCCTCGCGCGCTGGCCCAGCCAGGATCGGGCGCATCGCCCGTCATCTACATCTCGCAGACCTCGGCCCGGAAGTACTGCGACTGGCTGAGCGTCCAGGAGGGCCGCCGATACCGCCTGCCGTCCATGGCGGAGCTGCTGCTGCTCTACAGCGAGGAGTCCGAACAGGACGCCTTCGGCCCCGACCTCTGGCCGCTTCAGCCGGACAACCTGACCGGCGTGCGCAACAGAGGCTCGAGCGGGGGCCTCAGCCATGTGCTGCTGTGCGAATGGTCCAACGAAACAGAAGAGATCCCGCAGCCGGATCACCGGCCGGCGCGCCTCCTGGGCAACATCTTCTATCCGCCCTGGCTGCGCGAGGGCGTGAGCCTGACACAGGCGTATCTGCAAGCGAGCGAGGGCTATTCGTTCGTCACCTTCCGCGTCGCGGCAGACCTTCTTCCGGGGGTAAACTGATGATCACACCTTACTCGCAGCGCGATACGGAATGGGCGCAGGATCGGCTCGGCGCGAACCCGCCGACGATGGGCGAGGTGGGCTGTCTGGTGACGGCGATCGCCTCGGCCGTGGCGGACATGACGAGCCATGCGATGTCGCCCGGCTATCTGAACTACTGGCTGCGCGAGAACAAGGGCTTCGCCAGCGGCAACCTGTTCATATTCAACAGCGTCGCGCCGCTCGGGCTGAAGCTGACCGCGCTGATCAAGGCCGAAAACAACGAGATCGCGCTGGACAAGCTGACCCAGGCGCTCGATGACGGCGCCGCGGTCGTGCTACAGGTCGATTCGACCCCCGGCGGCGTGCTGAACCAGCATTGGGTGCGGGCCATCTCGCTGACCGACAAGGACGGCGACATCATGGACCCGTGGCAGTTTCCGGGCAAGGAGATGACCAAGCTGTCCAGGTACTTTGCGTCGGGCTGGACGCCGAAGCGAGCCATCTTCTTCGCGGCCATCTACACGCCGGCCACGGATCGCGCGCTGGCCGGGCCATCCTCCGTGGCCGACAGCCTGCCCGCGGAGCTGGCCGCCGCGGCCCAGCCGTTCATCTGCCGCCGCCCGCCGGACGAATAAACCTGTCCCAGAATTGCCCCTGGCCGGAGCAGATCTCGGAGCGTCGGCGCGGGCCGGAGGAGAAACCTGCCCGGATTTGCACGATTCCGCCTGCGGTGGTACAATCCGTCCATCGATCGGGGATAGTTTAATGGTAAAACACCTGACTCTGGATCAGGAATTTGGGGTTCGAGTCCCTGTCCCCGAGTAGATAGATGCCCAACCGGCGCTCTGAGCGACATCAGGATGCCGGTTTTTTTGTTCCACCTGGCCGGGCGCTACACCGCCGCGGCACGTCGCACTGCGGCTCATCGCATCGGGTCCGGCCGCGTCCACGGGCGCGACCGGACCATCACTGGAGGCATCACCGTGACGCTCATCCTCGACGGACACATCCACCTGATGAA
>MWBF01000312.1 GCA_002068935.1 Chloroflexi bacterium ADurb.Bin325 | reverse complement strand
GACCTGGAACACGAAGCTCGCCACGGCCATCGTGAAGACCCCGACGATCAGCACGCCGCGGCTGCCGAGCCGGTCGCTGAGCAGCCCGCCCAGGAACCCGGACAGCATCCCCGACACCTGGCCGACCGAGACCATCGTCGCTACCGTGACCGCGGCGTAGGCCAGCCGCTCGTTCAGATAGATGGCGAAAAAGGCCCCCTGCGACAGCGTCCAGGCGCCGGTCAGGAATTGCACCAGGAGCAGGGGCATCACCGGCCAGTTCTCGTTCCGCGTGAAATCGGCCCACCTTGTGCGCAACAGCGCCATCCTCCGCCTCCGGCCTTCTGGGCTTGTCCGAACAATCTGCTCTGAGCCAGGGGGCGCGGCCAGAGGCCGGCCCCAGCCTTGAACTATTGGCGCTAAAGCGCCTGCTACAAACCGATGCTGTTCGTTTCGACCCTAAGTCTACTTCAGATCGGCCCGTTCGTGAAAAAACAGCCGGGCCGCCCCGCCGTCGGCGCAATCGAGGCCCCGGCCGATATTGAAGAACCGCAGCCCTCGCCGTTATAATGCGCCCATCTGACTACCCCGGGAGGAGTTGCTATGAGCAAACCACGCGCGCGCGACCTGGGCATCCCGTTCGACGGGACGCCGGGCGCATACAACGCCATCACCGATGTCGCGGGCGTCACCGTCGGCCACACCACGCTGATCTCCCCTCCGCCGGCCGCGGTGCGGACCGGCGTCACGGCCATCCTCCCGCGCGGCCACAACTCCGCGCCGGTCTTCGGCGCCTGGCACACGCTCAACGGCTGCGGCGAGATGACGGGCACGACCTGGCTGACCGAGTCGGGCCTGCTGGCCGGGCCGGTGATGCTGACCAACACCATGAGCGTCGGCGTGGTCGCGGATGCGGTGGCCGACTGGTGGTACGGCGAGACGCGGCCCGCGTTCGTGCTGCCGGTCGTCGCGGAGACCTACGACGGCTTCCTCAACGACATCCGGGGCCGCCACGTCCGCGAGCAGCATGCGCTCTCCGCGCTCGCGGCCGCGGCGTCCGGCCCGGTCGCGGAGGGCAACGTCGGCGGCGGGACCGGCATGATCTGCCACGGGTTCAAGGGCGGCATCGGCACCGCGTCGCGCGTGCTCGCGGACAAGGACGGCGGCTACACGCTCGGCGTGCTCGTGCAGGCCAACCACGGCGCGCGCGAGCGGCTCACCATCGCCGGCGCGCCGGTCGGCGCGGAGATCGCGGATCTGCGCCCGGAGATCCCGCGCGCAGCCGATGCGCCATCCAGCTCGATCATCGCGGTAGTCGCCGTCGACTGCCCGCTCCTGCCCCACCAGCTCCGCCGCCTCGCGCAGCGCGTCAGCCTGGGCATCGGCCGCGTCGGCGGGCTGGGGGAGAACGGCTCCGGCGACATCTTTATCGCGTTCTCGACCGCGGCGCTCGGCCCGGAGTCCGCGGCGGGCGTCCACCAGGTGGGGATGCTGGCGAACAGCCGGATGGATGCGCTCTTCGCCGCGACCGTCCAGGCGACCGAGGAGGCGATCGTCAATGCGCTCGTCGCGGCCGAGGACATGGTCGGCCGACAGGGCCACAAGGCCTATGCGCTGCCGGTCGACCGGCTGCAGGCCGTCCTGCGCAAGCACAGCCGCCTGCTAGAAGGGACAGCCCGCTGATGCAGACAGACACCTGGCGGCAGGTCGCGCCGGTCCTGGTTTCGATGCTCATCATCCTGGCGGTGGCGTTGCTGCGCAACCACTCGCGCGTGCTGGCCGGCATCCTCGGCACCATGCCCATCAACGTGGCGCTGTCGCTGTGGATCGTCTACAGCGGCGCGCGCGGGGAGCGGTCGAACATCCAGCAGTACACCGACACCCTGCCCTACGGCATCCTGGGCACGGTCGCCTTCATCCTGGCCGTGTGGCTGGCCGCGCGCGCCGGCTGGAAGCTGCTGCCGATGCTGGCCATCGGTTATGTCGCCTGGGGCGCGACCCTGGCGCTGATCTTTGCCCTGAGACAGTGGCTCAAGTTCTAGGGATCGCCAGCGCCAGCAGCGGGATCTCCAGCTCCTGCCGCGTCAGCCCGCCGTGATGGCCGTAGAACCGCTGCTCGAAGCGCTCCTTCTCGTACCACCACACCGTCTTCCCGTGATACGGCAGGATCACCAGGTTGCCGAGCCGGGCGCGCAACGCGTCCGACGGCGGCTGGCTGCCGAAGAAGCCCGCCGCCGCCAGGTCGGCCGTGCGGGCGACCTGCGCGACGCCGGCCAGCCGCTCGGCAAAGAACGCCTGCGCCTCGTCCAGCCGCGCGTCGTCCACATAGAGGAAATAGTCGCGCGCGGAGCCGGCCGGCTCCCGCGGCCGACCCTTGTCGTCCTTCACCAGATAGCGCTCATAGCCGGCGAACCGCTCATCGAGGTTGATGTAGACGCAGGTCGCGGGGTCCGTCTCCATGAAGCCGTGATCCGCGGTCAGCAGCACCAGCGTATCCTGCTGCGGCGCGAGCACGGCCAGGAGGTGGCGTTCCAGCGCGGTCAGGAACAGGTCGATCTCCGCGGCCACGTGCGGGGAGTTAGGCCCGTACTCATGGGCCAACATGTCGATCCGGTCGTAGTAGAGGACAAAGTAGGCGGGGGCCTCCGCCCGCGCCAGCGCCTGGCGCACGTTGACCAGCGCCTCCGCCAGCATGCGATGGCCGACGGGCTGCGCGGCCGTCAGCAGCGCCTCGGTGTAGGTGGATTGCAGATATTCGCGGTGCTGGAAGATGGTCGTCCGGACGCCGAGCTCGGCCAGATCCTGGTAGAGCGTGCGCGTGGGCAGGATGCGCCGGGGATCGATCTTCGCCTTGCGCAACTGCTCGCGCTCCTTCGTGCCGGCATACGAATAGAGCAGCGGCGTCACCACCGCGCCCACCTCCGGCTCGTAGTACTGCCACTCGTAGACGCCGTGCTGGCCCACCTCCTGCCCCGTCTGTAAGGTGGTGACGTGCGCCGCGGTCGTCGTGGGGAACTGCGCGGTGAACTTCGTCGCGCGGCCCGCCTGCGCAAAGCGCTGCAGGGCCGGATAGTACGACAGGCGCGGCTCCACGAAGCGCCAGCCGAACCCGTCCACGACGATCAGGAGCACCGCGCCGTAGGGCGCGGCGCGGCCGGGCAGAGCGTCCGGCGCCAGCAGGATCGGCTGGCGGCCGGTCAACAGGCCGGCGATGCTCCGCGGGAGCGCCGCAAAGCTGCGCCCGTCGTAGGCCGGCGCGACAAAGGCAGGGTCGAGCTGGAACATGGCCTTGTCGCGGCGTCGCCCGCGCTCACGGGTCGCAGGCGACGCCGCTTGCCCTCAGAAGATGCTCTGCTGGACGTTGAATGCGCGGCAGATGGTGCGCATCTCGTCGTCCGACAGGCCCTCGGCCTGCTCGCCGTTGACCAGGTTCATGTACTCGTAGCGCGCGCCGGTCTCCGCATACTCGATGCGATCCGAGGCGCGCTTCACGGACTGATCCGAGCGGGCCATCACGCCGTGCTTGGCCCACAACACGACCCGGTGCGTGCGCAGCGTCTCGACCGTCGCGCCCATCAGCTCCGGCGAGCCGGGCAGGCGGAACGGGATGACGCCGAGGCCCTCCGGCAGGTTGATGATCGTCTCCGGCTGCCAGCGGAGCAGCCGCCGGTTGAGAAAGAGCTCATCCAGATAGCGCGGGATGTGGCTCAGATAGGTGAGATGCGGCGGCTGCGCGTGGATGACGGCGTGGAAGTTCGTGCCGGTCTGCGCCACCTGGTCTCGATGCACCGAGAGGTGCGAGTTGAACTCGCTGGTCAGCCGGGCGTACAGGCGGCGCTGCGACGTGTACAGCCTGCCGGTGACGCCCCCCTCGTCCACGATGACGCAGCCCAGGTTGGCCGGCGGGTCGTGGATGATCTCGCGCAGCCGCCGGCCCGACCCGCTGACCAGGAAGGCACGGCCGGCCAGCTCCGGCACGGCGGCCGGCAGGGTCAGCGTCTCGACGTTCGGGAAGATGCGCCGGGGGTCCAGCGGCCACCCCACGTACACCGAGATGTTGCCCGCGGCCGCCTCGGTCGCGTCGATCTCGGACATGCGCTGCCCGGCCTCGCCCATCAGGGTCAACAGCTCGCTGAGCTCGGGATAAGGTGTATCGATTGCCACGACAGGCTCCTTTCGCCGACGGCGGTCGAAACGATGGCCCGGCGGCGTCTGCGGCCGGGGCCGGGCCACCGCGCCAGCGCGCTACTTCAGCCCCAACTGCTGCTGCCGGTACAGCTCATCCGGCCGGGTGTGGATGCGGCTGAC
>MWBF01000311.1 GCA_002068935.1 Chloroflexi bacterium ADurb.Bin325 | reverse complement strand
GGCGAGCCGGCCTGCGCGGGCCATCGCCGGGCCTGGCGCTACTGGCGATCCTGCTGCTGCCGGTCATGGCCGTGCTGCTGCTGGCCTCGCGCAGCCCGAAGTTCAACCCGCGCTATCTGATGCTGGTCTCCCCCGCGTATCTGCTGCTGCTGGCCGGCGGCGTCGCGGCGCTGGCCAGCGCGACGCGACGGCATGCGGCGCGGCTGGCCGCGAGCATATTGTTGGTCGCGCTGCTGGCCGCATCCGCCGCGGGGCTGCGCAACTGGTTCGGCGACCCGGCCTTCACGAAGGCGCAGTGGCGCGAGCTGGCCGCATACGTGGCCGCTGAACGACGGCCGGATGAGGCGGTCCTGCTGGTCTCCGGCCACGCATATCCGGCGTGGCGCTATTATGCCCCCGACATCGCGGCCGTGCGCCTGCCGGATATCGCGATCCTGGACGTGCAGGCCGTCCTCGGGTTCCAGAGCGGCGCGACGCTGGCCGAGGGGCTGGCGGGGAGATCCGGCGCATGGCTCGTGCAGTGGCAGGCGGAAGTGGTCGATCCGGTCGGCTTCGTGCCCTACTTCCTGGATCGAGCCGGGCAGGAGCAGCCGGTCGACCGCCAGTTCTGGCACCTGGGCCTGCGCCGCTGGCGGCTCGACCCCGGCGCGACCTTCCCGACGGAGCCGCTGCCGCAGCACGCGGACGGCGCAAACTTCGACCACAAGCTGGCGCTCCTGGGCTGGGATGACCCGCGGCCCGGCGGCCGGGGCGCGCCGTTGACGCTCTACTGGCGCGTGCTGAACACGTTGACCGAGGATTACCAGCTCTCGCTCATCGTCGAGGACGGGGCCGGGCGGGAGCTGGGCCGCTGGGACGGCCGGCCGGCCGGATACGACTACCCGACGACCCGCTGGCAGCCGGGCCAGGCGCTCTTCGGCCGGACGCCGCTGCCGCTGCCGGCCGGCTGGGACGGCCCGGTCTATGTCGCGGTCGCGGTGTATGACCGCGTGGACCCGTCGGGGCTGGACATCCGCGATGTGGCGGACAACCCGGCGGGCAAGCGCGTGCGGCTCGGCCCGATTGTTTTGACGCAATGAGCCGCATCCGGTACACTGGGTCGGCACTATCAAACTGGAGGTCTTCATGCGGGCAGCCACCCGTAGCGTTCTCGTGCTCCTCGCGGCCGCGCTGCTCCTGTTGAGCGGCTGCGCGATCCGCCCGCTGCTCTCGGAGGTTTCGGTCACGCCCACCGACATCTCGCCCAACGCGGATGGCGACCAGGATGTGACGCTCATCAAATACCGCATCGGCCGGCTGGCCCACGTCTCGATCTATTTCACGAACGATGCGGGCCAGCGGTTCTACTTCCGTGAGAACGAGCGCCGGTCGCCGGGCCGCTACACGGTCTACTGGGGCGGGATCAACAACACGCCGGAGGTGCGCGCGACCGCGGGCGGGGTCATGCTCGTGGAGAGCCAGGTGCTGCCCGACGGCGCATACACCTGGACGATCGAGGCCGCGGAGCCGGGCGGCCAGCCCCAGAAGATCGAGGGGCGCATCACGTTGACCGGCGCGGACACGAAGCTGCCCGAGCTGCACAACTTTACCGTGATCCCCCAGGACTTCACGCCCAACCAGGACGGCATCCACGACCGTGTCGCCATCTCCTACTATCTGACCAAGGACGCCGAGGAGGTGTCGGTCTATCTCACGCCGCAGGAGCAGCCGACGGTGGGCCGCGCGCTGCGCTTCCCCATCGCGGAGAACCCGACCGCCTCGCGCGTCGAGCCGGGCCGGGAGGGCTATCACGGCTACGACTACGACGGCGGCGTGGATCTGGGCGCGGAGCCGCCGCCCGACGGCGACTATGTCATCTACGGCGAGGCGTCGGATCGGGTCGGCAACCGGGTCGTCGTGTCGTCCACGTTGACGATCCGAGAGGGCGGCAAGCCGCGCGCCAACATCGTCGAAGGCGAGATCGACTGGGGCGGCGAGACCGCGCGCGAGATCGGCGTGCTGCTGAACGAGAGCTTCTGCTTCACCGCGACCATCCAGAACGATGGGCCGGTCCCGATCCGCACCGCGGGGCCGTGGCCGGGCCAGACCTACAAGTTCACCGAGAACTACAACACGCTGGCCGCGCGCGAGGACGAGAAATCGTGGTCGCAGCAGGCGGGCGTGTGGCGCTTCGGCATCAACTTCGACACGACCGGGGTGGACTTCCCCTTCCGCTATGCGATCGGCCGGCCAGAGGACCTGGAGCTGCGCGTCATCGACGGCGTGCCCCAGTATTATCTCCTGCCGGGCAGGCGCGGACAGGTCACGGGGTGCATCCAGATGGATCAGGCGCCGCCCGTCGGCACGCAGTTCTGGTGGGGCGGCCTGATCCACGAGTTCGTGGAGGTCGCGAACAACAACGTCGACCGGGTGAGCGTCCAGGTGGGCGTGCCCTGATGCCCTCGCTCGCGGTCATCGTCGTCAGCTATAACGTGCGGGAGCTGCTGGCCGCGTGTCTGCGCGCGACGCAGGCCAGCCTCGCGCTCGCGCCGGAGCTGGCCGCGACGGTCGTCGTCGTGGACAACGCCTCGGCCGACGGCAGCGCGGAGATGGTCGCGCGTGATTTCCCTGCGGTCACGCTGGTCGCGCGGCCGGACAACCTCGGCTTTGCGGGGGGGAACAACCTGGCGCTGCGCGGCCTGGGGTTCGATGGCGGGGCGGCTCCTTCGACTGCATCCCTTCCCGACTTAGTCTTGCTGCTCAACCCGGACGCCGAGCCGCTGGGCGACGCCATCGGCCAGATGGCGCGGTTCCTGCTGTCCCACCCCGAGGTGGGCGGCGTGGGCGCGCAGCTCCAGTACCCGGACGGCCGCTTCCAGCACGGCGCGTTCCGCTTCCCCGGCCTGCTGCAACTGTGGTTCGACTTCTTCACGCCGCGGCCGCGGCGGCTGCTCGAATCGCGGTTCAACGGGCGCTACGACCGGCGGCTGTATGCGGCGGGCCAGCCGTTCCCGATCGATTTCGCGCTGGGCGCTGCGCTGATGCTCCGCCGGGAGGCCATCGAGGCCGCGGGGCTGCTGGACGAGGGCTATTTCATGTACGCGGAGGAGGTGGACTGGTGCTGGCGCATCCAGCGCGCGGGCTGGCCCTTCTACTGCGTCCCGGCCGCGCGCGTGATCCATCACGGCGGCGCGAGCGCGCGCCAGTTCCGCACCCAGTCGTTCCTCAACCTGTGGCGCAGCCGCCAGCGGCTGTACGGCCGCTTCTACGGCCCGCTGCGCCGCGCGGCGGCAGGGTGGATCGTCCGGCTCGGCATGGCGGCGGAGGCGCGGCGCGCGCGCGTCGCGGCCGCGCAGCGGCAGATTACGGATGCCGAGCTGGCCGAGCGGCTGGCCGCCATCGAGAGCGTGGCGCGGCTCTTCGGGAAAGGCTCCTGATATGGAGGATGCGACGGATATGGGAAACACGGCGGACGCATCGTCGGCGCAACTGGCGGTCGTGATCCTGACGAAGAACGAGGCGCGGCACATCGGGGATTGTCTGGCGCTGCTGGGCTTTGCCGACCGCATCGTGGTGTCCGATTCGCACAGCACGGACGGCACGATCGAGATCGCGCAGCAGGCCGGCGCGCAGGTGTTGCAGCGGCCCTTCGACAACTTTGCCAGCCAGCGTAACGCCGCGCTCGACGCGGTCGACGCCGAGTGGATCTTTTTCGTGGATGCGGACGAGCGCATCCCGCCGGAGCTGGCCGCGGAGGTGCGCGCGGTGATCGCGGAGCGGCCCGAGGTGGGGTGGTGGGTGCCGCGGCACAACTATATCGCGGGCCAGCGCGTGCGATTCGGCGGCTTCTACCCCGATTATCAGTTGCGCCTGCTGCGCCGCGGCCGTGCGCGCTACGATCCGGCGCGGCCCGTCCACGAGGTCGTGATGCTCGACGGGCCGGCCGGCCACCTGCAGAACGTGATGATCCACTACAACTACGACACGTGGGCGCAGTTTCACGCCAAGCAGCGACGCTATGCGCGGCTGGAGGGCCAGGCCCTGCGCCAGCGGGGCATCAAGCCGTGGCCGCACAAGTTCATCCGCTATCCCTGGCGCGAGTTCTGGCGGCGCTATGTCACGCTCCAGGGCTACCGCGACGGCTGGCTCGGCCTCAAGCTGGCCGTGTTCCTGGGCTATTACTACGGCTTCGTCCCCCACTGGCATCTGCTGAAGGGGTGAGGCCGCGCGCTCAGGGTTCGACGCCGAGGCGCTTGAGGATGGCGGGCAGGCCCGCGTCGATGAGCGACTCCAGGAGGTCCGCGGTGCGCCCGT
>MWBF01000310.1 GCA_002068935.1 Chloroflexi bacterium ADurb.Bin325 | reverse complement strand
CCCGCCGCGCCGGTCGCGCCATCCCCGATGTCCACGCGCATGGCGTCCGCCAGCGCCTCCAGCGCGGCGACCACGTCGGGCTGCGCCGTGGCCACATCGCGCGTCTCGGCCCGGTCATCCGCCAGATTGTACAGCTCCCTGACCGCGCCGCCGTCCCGCCGGAGGTGGAGCTTCCACGGGCCGCGGCGGACCGCGTGCAGCCGATCGCCCATGTAATAGAAGAACGTATCGCGCGGGCCGCGGCCGTCCGGCGCCCTGAGAAGATCGCCCAGATCCAGCCCGTCGATGATCCGGTCGGCCGGCGCGGCCGTCCCAGCCAGCGCGGCGAAGGTCGGCAGGAAGTCGAGCGAGGCGACGATCTCCGCGGTCGTGCTGCCCGCGGGCACGACGCCCGGCCACCACAGCAGGCACGGCACGCGCAGCCCGCCCTCCCACGTGGAGAACTTGCCCCCGCGCAGCGGCGCGTTGCTGCCCCCGCGATCTCCGCGCGAGCCGTTGTCCGAGGTGAAGACGACGAGCGTGTTGCGATCCAGCCCCAGCCGGCGCAGCTCGTGGAACAACACGCCGACGCTCCAGTCAATGCACTCGACTGCCGCGCCATACGGCCCGTTGATCGCGGTCTTGAGAAAGCGCCACGGCGGATAGTGCGGCAGATGGACGTGCATGTGCGCCAGGTAGAGGAAGAACGGCGCGTCGCGGTGCGCGCGGATGAAGCGGACGCACTCCTCGACATAGCGCGAGGTCAGCGAGGCCTGGTCGGGCTGCTCCTCGATGACCTCCTCGTCGCGCAGGAGCGGCAGGGGCGGCATGGGCCGGAACAAGTTGCTGGCCTGGATGCCCATGTCGTTGCTGTAGGGCAGCCCGTAATAGCTGTCGAACCCGTGGCGGGTGGGCAGGAACTCCGGCTGGTCGCCGCAGTGCCACTTGCCGACCATGCCGGTCGCATAGCCCTGGCCGCGCAGCAGATCCGCGATCGTGATCTCGTCCGGGTGCAGCCCGACGCCCTGTCCCGGAAAGAGGACGTGCTGCCCCTCGAACAGGTCGAACCCGATGCGCCGCGGGTAGCAGCCGGTGAGCATGGCCCCGCGCGAGGGCGAACAGAGGGAGGAGGCCATGTAGAAATCGGTGCAGCGCAGCCCCTCCGCGGCCATGCGGTCCAGATGGGGCGTCCGGTTGACCTCCGAGCCGTAGCAACCGAGGTCGCCGTAGCCCAGGTCGTCGCAGTTGATGAGGATGATGTTGGGTCGGTCGAGCGGGTCGCGCATAACGCCTCCTTGAGATGAGATGGCTGCCGCCACTATGCGCCCGGCGGGCGCGGCTGTCTATGACGCGCGCCCGGTTTCGCAGTTTCGACAACGCAACCGGGATGTCGCGCTTTCGTCGATCCTCCCGCGGTCACTTGTAACCCAGAATGCAGACTCCCTGCGCGCAAGGAGTATGGTAATCGCACTACACAAATGCACCGCCCTGGAGGATCATTGTGCTGACCGAAGAACAGAAACAAACCTGGCAGGAAAAAGGCTACCTCATCCTGCGCGGCCTCTTCTCGCCCGCCGAGGTGGACTTCTACCGCGACCATTTCATGGCCCTCAACGCGCAGGGTGCACAGGCCAGCCGGAGCGTGGCCGAGCCGAAGCCGGGCGACCCCCTGCTGAAATACCCGCGCATGATCCACATGCACCGCTGGGACAAGGCCAGCCTGGACTGGATGCTCGACAAGCGCATCCGCGACACGATGGTGGAGCTCGTCGGCAAGGAGCCGTACGCCGTGCAGACGATGTTCTACTTCAAGCCCGCGGGCGCGCGCGGCCAGGCGCTCCATCAGGACAACTACTATCTGCGCGCCCAGCCGGGCACCTGCATCGCCGCGTGGATGGCGGTGGATCGCTGCGACGAGGCCAACGGCTGTCTCCAGCTCGTGCCCGGCAGCCAGAACTGGCCGCTGCTCTGCACCATCAAGGCCGACACGCGCGAGAGCTTCACCGATATCACCGTGCCGATCCCGGAGGGCACGCCCGTCGAGTCCGCGGTCATGGAGCCGGGCGACGTGCTCTTCTTCAACGGCGCGGTGGTGCACGGCTCGCTGGCGAACCGCACGACCGACCGCTTCCGCCGCTCGCTCATCGGCCACTACGTCGAAGGCGATGCGCAGCAGGTCGGCAAGTGGTATCACCCCGCGCTCAGAATGGATGGCACGCGCATCGAGCTGGAGACCAGCCCCGACGGAATGAAGTGCGGCACGTGGGTGGACGAAGACGGCGTGGAACGCATTGAGATGACCGGCTTCGAGATGGTCGAGAAGGCCAGCGAATAGCTGTCTATCCGAAAAACCTGCTGGGGCCTGCCTCGCCCCCTGTCTCCCTCTCCTGATCCGTACGTCAGGGGAGGGGGAACCAGGGGGCGAGGTCACTCTGCCTGCCGCACCCGCTGAACCTCCGACTCCAGGATCCGCCGCGCAATCGCCACGCTGCACGCATACGTGGCGTCCATCCCGAAATAGCTCAGGCCCTTGCTCAAAAGGCTCTGCCGGCGGCTGTACGGCGTGTCCGATGCGTAGTGCAGCACGCCGATATCGTACGGCGCGTTGATGAACAGGTTGACGATCTCGTTCACCGGATAGCGGCGCGGGTAGATGTCCTCGTAGATGGCGCTCAGATAAGGCCCCGCCTCCATCTCCAGATCGGTGTAACCCTCCTGATGGAACACGCGCATGAACTTCCGGTTCTGCAGGAACGTCCCGCGCACCGTCACCGCCTTCTGGTTGTCGAAGACCGTGCCGTGGCGCAGGAAGGGCGCGATGTGCTGCGAGAGAAAGGCGTTCTTGAAGAGGAAGGTATTGCGCGAGTGCTCGTCGTAGACCACGTTGGGGATCATCACATCGCCCACCCGGCCGTTGAGCGACGCGGCCTTGCCCATCACATACACGCCCGCCAGATCCGTCATGCTCGTCGCGACCTGTGACAGCAGGTGATAGGCCGCAAAGCCGAGCGGGTAGTCCACGTTGACGATCAGCGCCCGGCTCTTGTGCAGCAGCTCCAGCCCCGGCGCGGCCAGCCGCGGGTCGAGCCGGGCCGGGATCAGCCCGCGCAGCTCGATGACCTGCACGTCGATGTCCAGCGCGTGCAGCTCGGCAAAGCGGTATACGCCGGCCGCGCGCTCCGCCTCATTCCACTCGCGCTGGCGATCCTCCTGCCCGCGCAGATAGGCGCGCTGCGCATAGTAGAGGAGGTTCGCCCTTGCGCCCGCGTCCGCGTCGTCATCCCCCGCGGCGGAGCGGCTCGCGTCCAGCGCGGCCCATTCGTCGGCCAGGTTCTCGGGGTTGGCCTCGTGCAGGAAGGCCAGGATCTCCGGCTGGCGCTGCAAGGCCTGGCCCGAAAGCAGGTTCGGCAGGCTGTGCGGGTTGCTGGAGACGAAGTACACGGGCCGGGATTCGACATCCAGCCCCGCGGCCGCGCGCACCAGGTCGTCCCACCAGTTCTCGACCGCCTTGCGATAATCGTTGAACCCGCTCGCGAGGGAGTTGAGCCGGATGTCCAAGGGGTGGGCCGCAATCGCCCTGATCTTCTCGTCCCACCGCGCGGCCCAGATGAAGTGCAGCCGCTCGAAGTCCTCGCGGACCCTGATGCCGAGCGCGGCGTACAGCTCCTCGCGCACATCGCTGGCCCGCGTACGGCCGTCCGCCAGGTCGTGGCCGAGCTGGCTGGCCGCGAGCCGACGATGCAGCTTGTTCCACTCGATCTGGTAGGCCGTCAGACAGGGGATCAGGTCGTCGATGTCGGAGACGCTGGAGACGAACGCGGCCAGCGTCTCGTGGCCGTCGAACAACATGCGCCGCCGCCGGGCCGGCGCATCCACGCGGCGCCACTGCCCCAGATCGCGCAGCCCACCGCGCATGAACACCTCTTCGGACTGCCCCATCACGACCCGCCGCACCTCGTCCATCACCGGCGGCAGCCGCATCGCCGCATAGATGAACGCGCTCGCATCGAAATCCGTCGACTCGGCCTTGAGGTGAAGGCTGGACCGCATGCCCTCGTGCGTCTCCTCGAGCGACCGGATGCGGATATCGCCGGAACTGCGCAGGAGCGAGTAATAGGTGCGGATGTATAGCTCGATGCCTTCGCCGGTGGTCTCGGGAACGGTCCGGATCATGGGGCCACTCCTCTGGTCAAGGTCTCGCTCAGGAGGATCGCCGTCAGGGTCTGTTCAAAAAAGCCCATTCCGGGCGGCCTAAACCGCTGCCACACTTAGGCGCTTACAGCTTCAACATCGACAACGAATTGTCGATCATGCGGTTTGGACTGCGATGCCGAGCAACTGGAA
>MWBF01000309.1 GCA_002068935.1 Chloroflexi bacterium ADurb.Bin325 | reverse complement strand
AACCACGGCAGCGACGCGCTCACGCCGTCGAGCACGATGAGCATCTCCGCCGCGTCGCGCAGCGAACGCGCGCCCTCGAACGGCTGCTTGAGCGCCATCTCGTGCACCTGGAAGTCGCGCGTCAGCGTGACCCGTACGGCCTCGTCCTCGTAGAGCAGGCGGCCGTTTTGCCGGGTGAGCTGCGCCGTGCGGCCCTCGTGCCGCCGGTAGATCGTGTCGCCGATGATGCGATAGGCGTTGTGGTCGGCCAGCAGGAAGTCCGGCTCGTTCAGGAACAGCCGCGGCTTGTCGAACCAGGGCTGCCCCTCGTGGACGCAGAAGATGGTGCAGTCGCCGCACGCATTGCAGAAGTCGTTCACGTTCAGGATCTGCCGATCCTGTCTGACCTCGAAGGGCTCGCTGCCCGCGACGGTCAGCCCCTCCGCCCGATATGCCAGCGTCGGAACCCGCCAGCGCGCCGGGCGGATGCGGAACGTCCAGTTGGCGCGGTTCGGGCAGACCTCGACGCACTTGTCGCAGTAGCTCGTGCACTGGAGACAGCGCGCGCCCTCGGCGCGGGCCTGTTCCGCGGTGAAGGGCTGCTCGATCAGGTCGAAGCTCTCGCGCAGCTCGATGGGCAGCATGGCCGGCTGCTGCTGGGACAGCTTGCGCACGCGCATCTGCTTGTTCGCCAGGATGTCCTGCTCGGACAGCTTCGGCATGCGCGCGGGCGGCTGGGCAAAGCTGAGCCCGAGCTGGCGGCAGATCGCCTCCGCCGCGCGGCGCCCGTCCGCACAGGCCGCGATGATGCTCTCCGGCCCGGCCTCGGCCACGTCGCCGCCCGCATAGACGCCCGGCGAGGCGGTCTGGCCGCTGGTCGGGTCGATGTCGATGCCGCCCTGGTCGCACAGCGTCACGACGCTGCCGTCGAGGAAGCTCACATCCGGGCTCTGGCCGACCGCGACGATGACCGAGTCGCAGGGAATGACGAAGTCGCTGCCCGCGATGGGCGTCGCCGGGCTGCCGGTCAGCCGCCGGGCGGTGCGCACCGCGTCCATCGCGGTGTCGCCGCCGCCGATGACGAGCGCCTTGCGGCCCAGATCGACCCGCTCCCCGCGGCGCGCGCGGTCGAGCAGCGTGAGCGCGGCGTGGACGCCCGGCCCCGCGATGCCGGGGATGTCCAGCGGCGTGTCCCGCTCGAACCCCGTCGCCACGTATACCGCGTCATAGCCCTCATCGAGCAGGGCCTCGGGCCGGGCCGTGATACGCCGGTTGAGCTCCAGCTCGACGCCCATGTCGAGGATGCGGTCGACGTCGCGCTGGATGACCTCCCACGGCAGGCGGAAGACGGGCACGAGCCGCATCATGCCGCCGATGACGTCGCGCGCCTCGTAGATGCGCACCTTGACGCCGTTGAGCGCCAGGTAGAACGCGGCGGAGAAGCCCGATGGCCCGCTGCCGATGACCGCGACGCGCCGGCCGGTCGCGGCCGCGGGGACGAGCGGCGCGACCTGGCCGTGCTCCTCGGCGTAGCGCTTGAGCACGCGGATGGCGACGGTCTGCTCGTAGTCGTTGCGCGTGCAGCGCGTCTGGCACAGATGGTTGCAGACGTAGCCCGTCACGCCGGGCAGCGGGTTGCGCGCCAGGATCACCTCGAGCGCCTGGTCGTTGTTGCCCTGGGCGATGGCCCAGGCATACTCAGGCACGTCCTGGCAGACGGCGCAGCGCGCGATGCACGGCGCGGCCACGCAGTCGAAGAAGCTCAGGTCGTCGTCGATCTTCGGCAGGCCGTAGGGGAAGGCCTCCTTCTTGTAGCGGCGGTCGGCCAGCGCGGCGGCCGCGGCCGCGGCCACGTTCGCCAGCCGGTTGCGGCTGAACTCCGCCAGGCTGGCCGCGCCGGCCGCGGTCATGGCCGCCGCGAGGTTCTCCAGCCACTGGCCGAGCCGCGCATAGCCGCCCGGCTTGAGCAGATCCGTGCACGCGGTGACGGGCAGCGCGCCGCACGACAGGATCGTCGAGACGTTCAGCGCATCCGCGCCCGCGGAATAGGACACTTGCAGGTCGCTGCCGCCCTCCGGGTCGGCGAATTCGTGCGCCAGCTTCGCAAACAGGTTCATCGTGACGGGGTAGAGTGCGCGGCCCGACATATACATCTCGTCGCCAGGCATCCACCCCTTGTGGTTGTGCATCGCCAGCGTGTTGCTCAGCTTGACGCCGAACGCCACGCCGTGCGTGCGGCCCACCCCCTGCAACGTGCGGATCAGCTCCAGCGCCTTCGGGTACTTCAGGTCGTGCTCGAACACGCTGTCCGGGATCTGGATCTCGGCGAAGCCCAGGCTGCGGTGCAGGATGTCGAGCACCTGCTCCTTGCCCAGCAGCGTCGGGTTGAGCTTGACGATGGTGTGCAGTCCGCGTTCGGCCATCAGATAGCGGGCGATGCGCTCGATCTCGTCGGGCGGGCAGCCGTGCATCGTGGAGAGGGTGACGCTGTTGGTCACGCGGGCGGGGATGTCGATGTCGGCGAACTGCGGGAAGTCGCGGCGGAGCGTGGCCCGGATCTCCGCGAGCGGGCCGGAGGCGTCCGCCAGCGCATCCATGAACGCGGTCATGCGCGGGCTCTGGATGCCCTCCAGGTTGTAGCCGATGCTCATGTCGAAGATCGCGCCGTGCGGCGCGTGTTCCCAGCCCAGCAGCCGCGGCAGGATGTGGACGAACGCCCACGCGTTGATGTACTCCCGCGCCGACTCCTCGAGCTTGAGCTCCTGCGACCATTCGACGTTGTACCCCTCGTCGGACATGTCGATGCATGGCCGCGGGATCTCCAACTCGTCGAGGATCTGCACCGTCTTCAGCTCGATGAAGCGCCCGCCGCAGAGCCACGCGGCGACGATGTTCTGGCTGAGCTGCGTGTGTGGCCCCGCGGAGGGGCCGATCGGGGTGAGCAGCAGCTTGCCGTACAGGTCGCGCGTCACATAGGGCGCATCGGGCTGCGGCGTGTAGAAGAAGGAGCGGTGGATCCCGAAGATCGACTGCGCGGTCTCGTATTCGGTCAGGATGCGCCGCAGCAGCAGGCCAAACGGTTGGGGCCGCAATATGTCGGACATGGTGAACTCCCAGGATTTTCTAGAACGCCGCTGGCGCTGGCGCGGTCGATCTCGTTCAGCGTTCTATGCCAGGTGCGCGTCCAGCCACTCGATCGTGAAGCGCAGGACCTCGGCCTTTTCCGGCTCGTTGTGCGTCTCGTGGTACAGCCCCGGCCAGAGCTTGAGCGTCACATCGCCCTTCACCTGGCCGGCAAACGCCTCCGTGGCCGCGGCAGAGGTGAGCCGGTCGGCCGTGCCGTGGACCAGCAGCAGCGGGACGGCCGGGAACTGGTCCGGGTGCGCGGCGACCCACGCCATGCTGTCCAGCAGATCCAGGCCCAGCCGGGCGGAGATGCGCCCGTAGACCAGGGGGTCCGCCTCATATGCGGCGACGACCGCCGGGTCGCGCGAGAGCCCCGCCAGCTCCAGCCCGTTCGCCAGCATGAAGTCCGGCTTCACCCGGTACATGATCTTGCCGAGCGCCTGTTGGAGCCAGGGCCGCTTGCTGAGGCCGATGGCCGGGCTGGTGGCAACGACGCCGGCGAGCGCCGGCCGGCGATCCATGGTATATCTGAGCACGATGTTGCCGCCCATGCTATGGCCGTAAAGGAAACAGGGAAGTCCCGGATAGCGCCGCGCGGCCTCCGCCAGCAGCAGCCCTACGTCGTTCAGGAGCGCGTCCCATGAGGGGATGTGGCCGCGTGGCCCAGGGGCCTGGCCGTGCCCGCGCTGGTCATACGCCAGCACCGCATAGCCAGCATCGTTGAACATCGCCGCGACGTGGCCGTAGCGGCCCGCGTGTTCGCCCAGCCCGTGGATCAGACAGATGACCGCCTTGGGCTGCTCAGGCAGCCAGGCCCGGCCGAGAAGCGGATGGCCGTCCGGCGCGGTCAGGGTAAAGTTGCTCTCCGCCATTGGATGCCCCCTTCCGTGAAGCTACGGCCATTTTATCTCAAAAGTCCGGTTTCTGCCAGAAACCGGACTTTCGGCCCCCACCCCAACCCTCCCCCGCTGCGCAGGGGAGGGAGACCCCTGGCTGGCAACCCTCTCCCCTGCCTTGGCGGGGGAGAGGGCAGGGTGAGGGGGTTTCCGGCGAGGCCCCCACCCCAACCCTCCCCCGCTGTGCAGGGGAGGGAGACTCTTAGCTCGCGACCCTCTCCCCTGCCCTGGCGGGGGAGAGGGCAGGGTGAGGGGGTTTCCGGCGAGGCCCCCACCCCGGCCCTCCCCCGCTGCGCAGGGGAGGGAGATTTTGGGTTCGCAACC
>MWBF01000308.1 GCA_002068935.1 Chloroflexi bacterium ADurb.Bin325 | reverse complement strand
AAAACTCCGCCAAGCCGGTCATCGCGGCCGTCAACGCGCTGGCGCTGGGCGGCGGGCTGGAGCTGGCGCTGGCCTGCCACATCCGCATCCTGGCGGATCAGGCGCGCGTGGGCAGCACCGAGTCTAACCTGGGCCTGATCCCCGGCTGGGGCGGCACACAGCGGCTCCCGCGGCTCATCGGCGCGGGCCGGGCCATCGAGCTGATGCTGACCGGCGACACGATCGATGCGCAGGAGGCCTTCCGGCTGGGGCTGGCCAACAAGGTCGTGCCCGCGGCCCGGCTCCTGCCCGAGGCGCTGGCGCTGGCGGAGCGGATCGCGGCCAAGAGCAAGCTGACCAACGCGGGGATCCTGCGCGCGGTCGTGGAGGGCCTGAAGCTGCCCGCGGAGGAAGGCTTACAGCACGAACTTGCGCAAGCGGGTACGCTGATCGGCAGCCACGACCTGGCCGAGGGCATTCAGGCCTTCGTGCAGAAACGACAGCCGCAGTTTACAGATCGTTGACCCTTCCGGCTCGCAGCCAGCGCTGATGCGCCTGTTGCGAGCCGGAGGGCTAACCCTGGCGCGGCAAAGCGCGCGCCGGAACCACCTTAAAAAAGAGTGATAAAAATGGAAATGCGCCTGGATGGACCGCAAATGGCGGTATTCATGGACTTTGAAAATGTGGCGACCTCTGCGGAGGCTAATCTCGGCGATTTCGACGTCAACACCGTCATGAGCCTGCTGCGCTCGCGCGGGCGGCTGCTCATCAAACGGGCCTACGGCGACTGGGGGCGCTTTCACCGCTACCGTCGCCCCATGCTGGAGAACGGCATCGACCTGTTCCAGCTCTACTCGGTCGGCGTACAACACAAGAACCGGGCCGACGTGCGCCTGGCCATCGACGCGATGGAGACGGTGTTCACCCGCCCCCAGATCGACGTCTTTGCCATCGTCTCCGGCGACAGTGACTTCACCGAGCTGGTGCACAAGCTGCGCGACTACGGCAAATACACCATCGGCATCGGTCTGCACGCGGCCACGAGCGACCTGCTGCGCCGCGCCTGCGACGAGTTCATCTTCTACGAGACGCTCGTCGCAGAGGAGATCGGCGACATCGCCGACGAGCTGCAACTGCCCGACCCGCGCGAGCTGTTGCGCCGGGCGCTGCTGGCCGCGGAGCAGAAGGGCGAGACCCCGGTGTTCGCCGGCCGGCTGAAACAGATCATGCTGGGGCTGGACTCCTCGTTCAACGAGACCAACTACGGCTACCAGCAGTTCCGCGCATTCCTCGAGGCCCACCAGGATCTGGTGACGATCCAGGAACAGGGCATGCAGTTGTACATCGGCCTGCGCCGCGAGCCGCACGCGGCCCCCGCGGAGGCGCGGCCGGCCGGCCTTCCGGCGGACGAAGCGCCGCCGCCGGCCACGAAGCCGGTCACCGACATGGGCCAGCGCTATCGCAGCTTCCTCCGCGAGGCCGGGCTGCGCATGGTCGAGCCGGGCACGCGCCGCCAGGTGCTGGCCGACTTCCTCGCCGCGCTCCGCGCCGAGCCGGAGGCCATCTCGCTCAACACCGCGGCCGACATCCTCAAGGATCGCTATGACGGCGAAAACGCGCTGACCCAGAAGATGTCGGTCGCGGACGTCATGCGGCTGCTCATCATGAGCGGCGCGCTCACCTTTGCCGGCGGCCACGCGGCCAGCGATGCGCCGCTCGCGCAGACCGCCGCGCTGACGCTGGAGCGGCTGATGCAGGACTGCGACACCGCGTATGTCTGGCGGCTGGTCGAGGGCGGCCTGCCCGTCTACCCGGAGCAGCTTGCGCCCGTGCTCTACGGCTTCGACGCCGGCCCGGCCGCGGTCGAGCTGCTGTGCGACCGCCTGTTCGAGCGCGAGATGATCGCGCGCTGCGGCGACGCCTACTGCGTGGCCCCGCGCCAGATCGCCCGGCTGATGCAGCGAGAGGAGCTCGCCCTGGCGACGACCAACGTCACGCGGACGCCGCTGCCGTCGGGCGAGCCGCTGACCGTGATGACCGCGGAGGATCTCTTCAAGCAGGCCTCCGACCTGCGCCAGAAGGATTTTGCGGGCAGCGCCCAGCGCTATCTACAGGCCGCGCGCGTCCAGTTGGAGCTGCTCAAGACCGGCCAGCCGCGCGCCGGCTTCGACGACCTCAAATGGTATCTGACCAGCTACTGCTCGGTGAAGGCCGGTCACGCCTTTGTCACGGCGAACTACAGCGAGGCCATCCCGTACTATCTCGCCTTCTTCGGGCTGGCCCAGGAGGCCGACGGCGTGTGGCCGCGCATCCAGCGGCTCGTCAACCCGATGGCCAGCTACTTCTTCGCCATCGCCGGCAAGCAGTTGAACGAGGTCGTGCCGTCGAACCTGGGCCGCTCGCCCGCGGCGCAGGTGGCCCTGCGCATCCACAACCACGCAAACCCCAACGTCGGCTTCATCTGGGAGGATCTGATGACCCGGCTGGCCTGCGTCAACCTGGGCATGATCCGGCAGACCTATCGCGAGGTCAACGCGCTCATGGCGCCGATCGGCTCGCTGAACAACCTGCCGGCGGGCGACAACTCCGCGCGCATCGAGCACACGCGCACCTTCCTGGCGGGGCTGATCGCCCAGCACGAACGCGCCGGTGAGATCGCGGCGGAGGTTGTGCACGCGGCCTGAGGCCGCCGGCGCAAAAAACAGATTGACATTTGGAGGGATACGATGAGATTTACGCACCTTTTGGAAGACATCGAGTTCGACGAAGCCCACGCGTTCGCCAACCCGCTGTACGTGGACGAGCACGGCCGCGTCTTGCTGTTCGCCCTCAGGCCGGGCCAGGCCATCCGCGAGCACAGCGTACCGCATTCGCCCTTCTACGTGCTGATATTGCAGGGCACGGGCATCTTCATCGGCGAGGACGAACAGGAACATCGCCTGGGCCCCAACTCGCTGCTGATCTTTGCGCCCAACGAACTGCACTCGGTGCACGCGCTCGATGAAGATCTCGTCTTCGTCGGTTTCCTGCACGGCGCACCGGACGTGCGCGCCGGCAAGGTCGGCGGCGAGCTGGGCCGCGAGGAGTAGGCGGCCGAGCCCGACACGGGGAGGGGCCGATGGCCGACGCGACGCCGGGCCGGATCGTGATCCTCAACGGCGCGCCGCGCTCCGGCAAGTCGAGCATCGCGGCTGTAATCCAGGAGACGTTCGACGGGGTCTGGCTGAACCTGGGGGTGGATCGCTTCATGGCGATGACCCCGCGGCGCTATCAGCCGGGGATCGGGCTGCGGCCCGGCGGCGAAGCGCCCGCGCTGGAGCCGCTGGTGCGCGTGCTCTATCTGGCGCTGTATGAGTCCATCGCCGCGCACAGCCGCTTGGGGCTGAACGTCGTGGCGGATGTGGGCCATCACGACGCCTACTCGACGCGGCTGGGGATCCTGCCGGAGTGCGCCCGGCGGCTGGCCGGGCTGCCGGCGCTGTTCGTGGGGGTGCGCTGCCCGCTCGAGGTCATCATGCAGCGGCGGTATGCGACGGGCTGGACGCAGGACCCCACCGAGATCCCGCAGCCGGTGCGCTTGTGGCAGCAAGAGGTCCACAAGCCGGGCGTCTATGACCTGGAGCTCGACACCGCGGCGCTCAGCCCGGAAGAGTGTGCGGATATGATCCGCCGGCGGCTGGCGGAGGGGCCGCCGCCGGCCGCGTTTGCGCGGCTGGCCTCACCTCCCTTGCCCTCCCCTGGCCCGTAGGTCAGAAGGAGACAGGGGGCGAGGCTACTTCACCACTGGAATCCGCCGCGATAGGCCACGAGCCGCTGGGTCAGGCTGCCCGCATAGCCCTCCAGCCGGTGCATGAGGGCCTGCCACTCCTGCCCCTGGAGGGCCGAGCGCGCGGCGTCCGCGCTTTCGACCACGAAGCCGAGCAGCCGGTTCGGGTAGTTGCCGTAGGCCGTATGCCAGGCGTCCGTCGGCGTCAGGCCCAGCTCCTGCGCCTTCGGCAGAAACTCCTCCATCACGAAGCGCCGGTAGGCGTTCTCGTGGCCGGGCCGGATGTTGTACGATAACAGAACCTTGACTTGCTCGCTCATACTGCTTCACACTTCTGTTCAGATCAGCGTCTTCATCCGCAACATGCGATCCGTCAGGCTGCGCAGCGCAGTCGCGGCCGCAGCCTTGCCGTCCAGCTCCAGACGCCGCGCCGCGGCCTCCGCGGTCGTAAAGAACGCGCCATCCAGCGCGGGCAGGCTCTGGCCGACGAGGCGCGTCACCTCCGATTCATCCCGGGCCTTGAGGAGCGCCCTGACCAGCTCCAGGGCCTGCTGCTCCGTCATCGCAACCTCCGCTTGGGCATGTCGGCGGGCGTCGCCCGGCGTCGGCCGTCA
>MWBF01000307.1 GCA_002068935.1 Chloroflexi bacterium ADurb.Bin325 | reverse complement strand
ACCCCGATCACGCTGTCCGTGCGCACGCCGGAATACCGCCTGTCCGACGCCGGCGTCGCCGTGCCAGGTTACGCCCTCGAAACGACCCCGGGCCATCCGCTGCTTCCGGTCTATGGCACGCTGGTCGCGCTGCCGCCGGCCGGCGGATGGGAGCTGACATTCGAAGCCCCCGGCAGTCGACTGTTGGAGCAGCATATCGCGGTGCCCGCCGTGCCCGTGCCGGATCTCGATGTGAGCGATGCGGCGAGCTGGGCCATGCTGTCGGTCGAGGAGCGTCCATCCGCAGTGCCGGTGGTCGATCGCCCCGATCCCGCGGTCTACAGCGCGGATGCTTTCTACCCTGCGGTCCCGGTCGTCGCGGGCGAACCCGTCTGGCAGGGCGCACAACGTCTGCTGCCCGTCCGCGTCTATCCGTTCCAATATAACCCGGTCACGCAGCAGTTGCGATATCACCCGGAGCTCCATATCCGGATCACCCCGGCCGCGGCCGAGCCCGGCGAGGCGGCCGGAGTGACCGCGCTGGCCGCGCCCGCTGCGCCAGCCGCGCCGGCCGCAGCCAACGCCCTGCGCATCCGCACGAGCAGCGAGGGGATGCACCGGCTGACCTATGCGGATCTGACCGCCGGGGGCGTGCCCGCGGGCACGAGCACGGACAGCTTCGCCATGACCTATCTGGGCCAGCCCATCGACATCGAGGTGCTCGATGCGGACGGCGTGTTGAACGACGGCGACCTGGTCATCTTCTACGCCGAGGCGTATCACGGCCGCTACATGCGGGACAACGTCTACTTCTTCACCTACGGCGGCGCGGCGTCCGGCGACCGCATGGCGCAGCGGAGCGTGACGCCGACCGGCGGCGAGCCTGTGCGGACGGCTATGACCAGCACGCTGCACGTCGAGTTCGACAACGCCTATTTCGGGGACTACCCCCTGCCGGCGACCGCCGATCATTTCTTCGCCAGCCCGACCCTGGCGGTCAACGCCGCCACGCCGGTCAGCTCGCTGACCTATAACCTGGCGCTGGTCGACCCCCTGATGGACGGCCAGGTTGCCTTCCGCGGCCAGTTCTACGGCGTCGTCGATCGGACAGACGTCGCCCCCGATCAGTCGGTACAGGTGCGCCTGAACGGCAACGCGTTGGGAACGTTCGCCTGGGACGGCCGCACGGGGCATACGCCGCAGGCCGTCGGCCCGGCAGACTGGCTTGCCGCCGCGGCAAACACCCTGACGGTGGAAGCTGCGCAGGCGCAACTGCCCGCGCTGCCGGGCTATTCGGTGTACGTTGACTGGGTGGAGCTGGACTATCCCGCGCAGACGCAGGCCCGGCAGGATCGGCTCCACATCAAGGGCCTCGCCCTGGCGCCGTCCGATACGTCGGTCGAGGTCGAGACGACGGGCTTCACCACCGACCAGGTGACGGTCTACGACATCCGCGACCCGCGCCGTCCCGTCATCCTCACGACGCTGCAGGCGGTTGACGCCGACGCGAGCTATGACCTGCGCTTCTGGGATGCCTGGTCCTCGGAGAGCCCGGCCCCGGCCTACTTCCTGGCCAGCCCGGCCGCGCTCATCGCGCCGGCCGCGATCGAGGCGGCCGATATTCCGGCCTGGAACACGCCCGCCAACAACTACGACTATATCGCCATTGTCCATCGCTCCCTGTGGGACGCGATCCAGCCGCTGCTGGACTTCCGCACGGCCCAGGGGCTGCGGGTGGCGAAGGTCGACGTGCAGAACATCTACGACCTCTACAGCGGCGGCCGGCTCGACCCGGAGGCGATCCGTGCGTTTCTGACCTACGCCTACTTCAACTGGAATCCGGACGGCCCGCGGCCTCACTATGTGTTGCTCGTCGGCGACGGCCACTATGATTTCAAGAAGGCCACCGGCAC
The DNA here is from genome assembly GCA_002068935.1 of Chloroflexi bacterium ADurb.Bin325. Classification (GTDB taxonomy): domain Bacteria; phylum Chloroflexota; class Anaerolineae; order CG2-30-64-16; family CG2-30-64-16; genus MWBF01. The sequence continues at coordinate 2,491 of MWBF01000307.1, read as the reverse complement.
GCCGCAGCTCAACCTGATCCCGCCCTATCTGCTCAATATCGACCCGTGGATCGGCGAGACCGCGGCGGACAACCGTTATGTCAGCGTCAACGGGCCGGACGACTACATGCCCGATATGGCGTTGGGGCGCATCCCCGCGCAGAATCCGGCGGAGCTGACCGCGGCGGTCAACAAGATCCTGCGGTATGAGGATGCGACGCGGCCCGACTATGTCCCGGATGGCGACTGGCAGAAGATGGTGAGCTTCGTGGCGGATCGGGCGGACGACCCCGCGGGCAACTTCCAGGCGTTCAGCGAGGATACGCGCCTCAACTGGCTGCCCGCAGCGTACGATAACCGCCATATCTACTGGAGGACCGACTACTTCTACGCGTATCCGGCCAACGGCACGCCCAACATGAACGACGCCATCAAGGCCGCGTTGGGCGATAGCGTCATGATGCAATGGTTCGGCCACGCCTCGCGCTTTATCTGGGGCAGCACGCAGGTTGTCAGCAGCTTCTCGATCACGGGCATGGCCCCGACGACGCAGTGGCCGTTGACGGTGGACTACTCCTGCTGGACGGGCTACTTCACGAACCTTTACAACTTCTACGGCGACTATCGGTCGTTCAACGAGGCCATGCTCCTGACTCCAGATCGCGGCTCGATCGCGACGATCGGGCCGAGCGGCCTGCACGTGGGCGGCGCGCTGTCAGTCTTGAATCAGGGGCTGGTCAAGGCCATCTTCCAGGACGACATTCGCGTCGTGGGCGACGCGCTCAACGCGGCCAAACAGCATTTTTCTGCCTATAGCCCCTTCTGGCACGACGTCATCGATACGACCGTGCTGTTCGGCGATCCGGCCATGCAGCTCCGGCTGCCGGACGATACCCAGGCGGCGCCCAATCCGCCCTACATTGGCATCACAGCCGCGACCGGCGCGGTGAACCTCTCCTGGCAGCATCCCGACCGGACGCTGACCCAGTATCAGGCCCGGCGCAGCGAGGAACCCTACTTCGTGCCCGATCAGGGCCAGCTGGTCGGCAGCTACAGCTACTCGCCGAACATCTATGGCGAGGGCACGCCGTTCAACTTCGTGGATGACGGCGCGTGCGGCTACTTCATGGTCAACAACACGCCGCTGACACCGTGCACGCCGCAATCGCCGACCACAACGGTCATCGGCGACCCGGCCCACAATTACTTCTGGGTGGTGCGCGCGGGCAACAGCGCGAACGAGTTTGCGGATTCGAATCGCGTGGGGGCCTTCAACTACGCGCTGGTGAAGGGCAATTAGACGGCTCGCCCCTCTTCCGCCGCGGCAGGAGAGGGGCTGGGGTAAAGATACCTGGAATCTATCTGGATGACCCGCTCTGGCCGGTCTCCGACTGTAGCCCCTGGCACGGTCGGGAGCCGGCCAGAGCGTTTTTCGGCCGGGCGCTTACGCCGCCTTCTGATAGCCGGCCAGCGATTCGCTCCGCAGGCGGCCGCGGACATCCTCGTAGCTGATCTCCCACGAGGGCGCCCAGGCCAGCGCGACGCCGTGCACCTTCACGTCGGTCTTGCGCGGCTTGACCACGACCTCCTCGATGTCGCCGGCCGCGCTGCTCCACTGCGCGGTCAGCCCCTCGGCCTCCCGCTCCATCTCGGCCTTCAGCGCGTCGAAGCTGGCCTGGAGCCGCTCGACATCCGCCTCCGAGTTGGTAACGCTGGCCCTGGCCGAGCTGCTTATCCGGCGCCTGGTGGCCGCGCGCGTCAGCCCGCTCAGGCTCCGGCTCCGCCGGCCGAGGATGCCGAGCGCATCGATGACGCTCGACAGGCCGGACAGCACCTCCTCGCCCATGCGGCCCCGATATTTCGCCTTGTTCTCATCCAGCGCGCGCGTGGCGCGCTCCAGTTGCTCCGCCACGCGTTGCAGCTTTGCCTCGTATTTGTCGTGCAGCGCGTCCACGGCCTTGTCGCGCGCCGCGCGCGCGGCCTCCTGGCAGCGGACGCTGAACTCGCGCTCCGACTCGCCCGCCTCCGCATACAGCTTGAGCGTGCGGTTGTAGGGCAGCTTGAACGCCTCGCTGCGATAGAGATAATCGGCGAAGCCGGATTGCAGGCCGGTGTAGGTGCGGGGCGTGCTGGCTCCCTCGGGGAGGTCGGCGGCAAAGAACGCGCCCTCGGCCGGCGCGCTGTCCAGGTCTTGCAGGTCGAGATCCAACGGCTCCGCATCGCGCCAGGAGACCAGCTTCAGGTCGCGCGGCTCCGCCAGCAGGAAGGCCAGGTCGCGCTCCTCGTCCAGCCCGATCCGGCGGTCGAGGAAGCGCACCGTGGCAAAGCCGACCAGCGCCGGGCGGTAGACCAACTGTTGTTCGGCAACGGTGATCTGTGCGCCGACCAGGTCGTTGATGGCCCGTCCGGCGTCGCGCTGCGAGACGGCCACGGGCAGGTAGCGCGCTTCGATGCCCGGCGGCAGCATCGGCGGCTGCGCGCTCAGCCCCGCGGGCGTCGCGGGAGCGGCCGC
>MWBF01000306.1 GCA_002068935.1 Chloroflexi bacterium ADurb.Bin325 | reverse complement strand
GGCACGGTCGGAGACCGGCCCCAGCATTCTGGCGGAGTGCGTGGGGCCGTCCACCCGCTCAGGATGCCCGCGCGCGTCGAGCGAGGACTGCTGGCGGCTCACCCGGCCAGCCAGCGCGCGATCTCCGCCTTGACCGCGACCGCATCCGCGGGCAGCTCGACGGGCGGGTTGCGGTGTCGCGCGACCACATCGGCCAGCGCACCCTCGTGGTAGCCCACCTTGAACTCGCTGAACTTGAGCCCGTGCGCGGTGGAGACGACGACCACGCGCTGGCCCGGCTGGATCACGCCCGCGGCGGCCAGCTTACGGGCCGCGGCCAGCGCGACCCCGGTGTGCGGGTCGGCGTACAGCCCCGCGCGGTCGGCCAGCGCGACCGCATCGGCCAGCTCATCCTCGCTGGCCTGCTCCACGACCCCGCCGAAGTCGCGCAGCGCGCTGACCGCCTTCTCGTAGCTGACCGGGTTGCCGATGCGGATGGCGGACGCCGCGGTCGCGCCCGCGGTGACCGGCTCCAGCCGGTCGAAGCCGCGACGATAGGCCTGGTAGAGCGGGTTCGCGCGCTGCGCCTGCGCCGCGGCCAGCCGGGGCAGCCGGTCGATCACGCCCAGCGCGTGCGCCAGCGCCAGCCCCTTCGCCAGCGCGGAGATGTTGCCCAGATTGCCGGAGGGCAGGATGATCCAGTCGGGAACCGCCCAGCCAAGCTGCTGGACGATCTCGATGCCGACAGTCTTCTGCCCCTCCACGCGCAGCGAGTTCATCGAGTTGGCGAGATAGATGGAGTTGTCGCGCGTCACCTCCTGCACGATGCGCATGCAGCCGTCGAAGTCGGTGTCCAGCGCCAGCACGCGCGCGGCGTTGGCAATCGGCTGGATGAGCTGCGCGGTGGTGATCTTGCCCCTGGGCAGGAAGACGAGCGCGGGGATGCCCGCGGCCGCGGCGTACGCGGCCAGCGCGGCGGAGGTGTCGCCGGTGGATGCGCAGGCGACCGCGGCCACCGGGCAGCCGTCCTGCGCCATCATCTGGCGCACCGCGCTGACGAGGACCGTCATCCCCAGATCCTTGAACGAGCCGGTGTGGCTGATCCCGCACTGCTTGACCCACAGCTCCGGCCCGACGCCCAGGTCGCGGCCCAGCCGCGGGACGGGCAGCAGCGGGGTATAGCCCTCGCCCAGCGTGACGATGTGCTCCGGGCTGACCTGCGGCAGCACCCACTCGTGCTTCGCCCAGACGCCGGAATGCACGTGGCCGCTCCCGATGGCCGAGCGCGCGGCGAACCGGTCGCGCCACTCCGCGGCCGACCCGGCCGCGGCCAGCGCCGCCGTATCGTGCACGACCTCCAGCAGCCCATCGCAGGTCGGGCAGCGGTAGATGACATCGAGAACGTTGTAGCGGCCCGGACAGCCGCGAATGCACTGATACCAGGCGGAGAAAGCCATGGACACCTCGGCGATGCTCAGGGATGACGAACTGCGGCAGTGTATCATCGCGCGCTTATTTGGGCAAAGCCGCATCCCGAATCGGGGGCAGAGCCCGGCGCGGCCCTGCTCGGAAAATGGCCGCCCCTTCGACTGGCCTTTCGTCGTCAGCCACCTCGAGCCGTACGCCCGCTCAGGATGCTCCGTCTCGCTCATGCGAAGCTTATGGAAGCACCCTGAGCGACGACCCCTCCGTCCAGGGCGCTTTGCAGCCTGCGCCAAAATGACGTAAAATCGAGGCAGGAGGGATGTATGACCGAGCAAATCCGATCAGTTGTGACGACGATCATTCCGCAGGCAGTGATGGAGGGCGCGGGCGTGCGGCTCAAGCGCAGCTTCCCCTCGCGCACCCTCGACTTCCTCGACCCGTTCCTGCTGTTCGACCACTTCGGGTCGGACAACCCCGCAGATTACATGGCCGGGTTCCCGATGCACCCGCACCGCGGCATCGAGACGGTCACTTACATGCTGGCCGGCGCGGTCAGCCACAAGGACAGCCTGGGCAACGCCGGGACCATCTCCACGGGCGATGTCCAGTGGATGAGCGCGGGCGGCGGCATCCTCCACGAGGAGATGCCCCAGCGCGGGGAGACCGACCGGATGGAGGGGTTCCAGCTCTGGGTCAACCTGCCCGCCAGGCTGAAGATGATGCACCCGCGCTATCGGGGGATCACCGCGGAGATGATCCCCAACGTCGTCGGCCCCGATGGGACCGTCGTCCGGGTCATCGCGGGCGAGTACAACGGCACGCGCGGCCCGGCCGTCGAGATCGCGGCCGACCCGACCTATCTCGATGTGAGCGTGCCCGCGGGCGGCGCGTTCCGCCAGCCGGTCCAGCGGGGACACACCGCGCTGGCCTATGTCTTCGAGGGCGCGGGCACGTTCGGCGACAGCGCCACGCTGACCCCCTATCGGTTCCTCGTGTTTAGCGACGGCGATGCAGTCACGGCGCGGGCCGGCGCGGAGGGGCTGCGCTTCCTGCTGATGACGGGCCGGCCGACCGGCGACGCCATCGTGCGCTACGGGCCGTTCGTGATGAACACGCGCGAGGAGATCCTCCAGGCGCTGGCGGATCTGCACGACGGGACGTTCGTGAAGGGCGAGTGATGGACGCGCCTGGGCTGCTCACCCCCGCGGATCTGGCCGCGCACATCGCGGCGTCCGGCATCGCCGCGGAGATCGTGCCGATGGCCGTGGAGACGCCGACCGTGCCCGCCGCGGCCGCGGCGCTGGGCGTCCAGGCCGCGCAGATCATCAAGTCGCTCCTGTTCATCGTGCGCGACGCGCCGGTGTTGATGATCGCGTCCGGCGATGCTATCGTGGATCGCCGCGTGCTGGCCGAACGGCACGGCGTGGGCAAGAAGCAGGTCAAGCTGGCCGATGCGGAGACGGTGCTCGCGCTGACCGGCTACCCGGTGGGCGGGGTGCCGCCGTTCGGCCACCGGACGCGCGTGCCGGTCCTGCTCGACGTCGCCATCCGCGGGTGGGACGTCATCTACGGCGGCGGCGGCGACGACCGGACGCTCCTGCGCGTGACGCCGGACGAGCTTGCGCGCGCGACCGCCGGGGAGTGGATCCGCCTCTAGCGCGCAACGCGCCTATCGTCGCCCTGGGGAGATCGAACAAGCGGGGGTGCCTCCCCTTCCCCCGTCGGGACGGGGGAAGGGGTCGGGGGATGGGGGGACAAATGGCCCCCACCCTGGGCCCCCGCTGCGCAGGGGAGGGAACGCTCCGTGCCCCATCGGGATCTTCTGGCTCGGTCAGAGACCGGCCAGAGCAGGCAAAAGCGTTGGGGCCGGCCTTTGACCGCCTGGTCTAGAACTCCCCCTGCATGCTCTGTGCATACCCCGTCAGCTCGACATAACCGTACCCGCTGAGCGGCTGAGCCGCGCGCGTGCCCGTCACGCGCACCGCGCCCTCCCAGTAACGATACGAGACCGCCATCTCCTGGTCGGCCAGCAGCGGCGTCGCCTCCAGCCGCAGCCCGGCGGACGGCACGGTTATGCTCCAGGCCGCGGGATACACGGCGCCGTCGTGCGGGCTGCGCCATTCGCCCTCCGCCGCGATGGTGAAGTCCTGCGGGCCGAGCGTGCGGGTCGCGCCGTCCGCCGCGATCAGCGCGCCGCTGGAGAACGCGTCCACGCTCCCGTCCGCGCGGCGCAACTGGAAGACCATCAGTTCGGTGCGGTCGTCGAGCTGGAGGCTGAACCAGTCCCAGCCGACCTGTTGCGGGCCGAGCGCGCTGGTGCTGAACTCGTGATCCATCCAGGCCAGCCCGGCCACCCGGAACGTCCGCCCGCGCACGGTCAGCGCGCCCTCCGCGGCGATGCGCGTCAGGCTGTAGTAGTAGGAGGCGTTGCCCGGCTCCGGCCCCTTGCGCGAGTAGCCGCGATCGCCCTGCAACGCGGGCGGCTTCTCGCTGACCAGAGTCAACTTCAGGGCGATCTCCTCCGCGGCCGCGGCCAGGACGGTCGGGCCATCCGGCCCGGCCTCCTGCGCGACCGACCAATCCTCCAGCCACACGCGATAGGGCGTCGCCTGCGCGCCGGCCAGCCCGGCCGCGCCGCGGGCCAGCTTCTCGAAGGAGCGATGCTCGCGGCCCGCGACATCGGTGAGCGCGAAGTGGGCCATGTAGACCTGCTCGGCGGCCCAGGCGGATGTGCGCGGCGGCCGCTCCGCCGGGGGCAGCAGCGCGCGGCGGAAGAAGGTGAGCTGGAAGCCGAAGCGCTCGCCCGTCTCCGCGGCCAGGTTGCCGGTGTAATACCACCACTCGGTCTGGAAGTCATCGTGCGGGCCGTGGTCGGCGGGAAAGGTCAGCGCGGCCGGCCCGTCGGCGCGCGCAAAGCCCGCGGTCTCCGCGGGCTGCGCCGCGGCGACCAGGCTCGCGCGCAGCGGCGCAGCAGCCTTCGGCCGG
>MWBF01000305.1 GCA_002068935.1 Chloroflexi bacterium ADurb.Bin325 | reverse complement strand
CTCGCCGTAAGGGATCCCCAGCTCCAGGCCGACGACGAAGACCGCTCGTTTGGTCCCGACGGCGTAGCTGGCCGAGGACTCGGCGGCGACAGGCAGATGCAGCGGCGATGCCGCAGGCGGCGGTGCTGTCGGTTCGTCGACGGCCTGCAGCGCGGCGCGCAGGCGTTGGCGCACGTCGGCCAGTTCATCCTCGAACACGACCTCCACGGCCTCGACCCCCAGCGCGGCCAACTGCTGTGTAGCAATCAATATCAGGTTGCTGCACAGCGCGGGCGAGTTGCAGCGCGCAAAGAACAGGGCGAAGCCCTCGGCCAGATCCAGCGCGCGCACCATGCGGCCGAGAGCTTCGGCGTTATCGGGGGAGAGGCCGCCCGCGTCAGGGTTCGGTTCGACCGCCATCGCTCAGCGCGCTCCTGAATTTCGCCAGCCGTTGCACCGACGGGTGAACGTCATGCCACGGCTCCAGACCGTTCATATATTCCAGCACGATCAGATTGTGCAACATGTCGCGGTACGCAGCGTCGTTGTCGCATTTCTTGGTGTTGTAAACTTTCACCAGCAGCGGGAAGTACTCCTCCGGCACCGACCGGCTGTATTCGCTGGTGAAACGCGCGATGGCGCGCTCGGCGGCGGCATCGTCGATGGGCTTGGGGTAGCGATTCGAGGCGTACTCGCACGCATAGCGGACGAGGGTCATCAGGATGCGCGGGTGGCCGCCGCTTTCGATGCACAGTTTGCGCAGCGCCGAACCCTCGAACACATCGTCCAACTCGATACGCTCGGCCAGGATCTGCTCCATCTTATCCAACCCCGTTTCATATTCCTCGTTCTGCTTCGTGTGGGTCATGATCATCGGCAGGACGCGGCAGTCGGGGAAGAGGCTGGTCAACATCTTGACGTTCTTGGAATAGAGGCTGGCGATGGGCACGGTATAGACCAGGTGACAGCGCAGGCTGCGCAGCGCCTCGCCGTGCTCGATGTAGAGCGCGTCGTGGTTGCTGCGTTCGGCGTCCAGCTTGCGGAAAGGGATACGATCCAGGTTGTCCACCAGGATGACCAGCCCTTGTTTGTCCTGTCTGTGCAGCGTCCCCACCCCGCGCGCGATCATCAGGTTGATGCGTTCGATCAGGTGAGCGATCTGCGGGTCGAGCCGGGAGCGGATCTGCTGCCGTGACTCGACGCCGGTGCGCAACTGCCCGGTGATCTTGGCCAGCAGTTGCGCCAGCGGGGCCAGGATCTTGGGGCCTAACGAGAATTCGGCCGCCAGCTCCGCCTGGAACTCTCTCGTGTTTACCTTCTCGTAGACGACCTCAGAGAACCACCGGAAGATGTCATCGAGCAGTTCATCGTCCAGCGTCACGCCCAGTCGATCCAGCCCGCTGAATACCTGCTGCGCTATGGCGACCAGGACGTCGCTGTAGTTGACGTCCTCCACGTCGATCGCCTCGTCCGCGCCGAAGTAGATCACCGCGTAACCCGCGTCCTCCAGCCGTTTTTGCAGGCGGAACAGCTCGGTCGATTTACCACAGCCGCGGTGCCCGGTGAAAAGCTGCGCGGTCTTGGGCTGGTCGGACCAGTGGATCGCATTGAACAGCAGCGTCACCACGTCTTCGTTGCCGCGCACGGCCGCGCAATCCACGTAGCGCGGGTCGCCGCTCGGCAGGGGGAGCGGGTTGACCGCGTTGAAGACATCCTTGATGGTTCGTGCCAGGGTGTGCGCCGTCATATCGTCCTCCGATGAACCGCGATCATTCATATGGAGTCAGTATGTCGATTCTACCACAGGAACATCGACGGCGCACGTTTTTTGTGCTGTGAGGGGAGAAAAGCCCCCATCCCCCGACCCCTTCCCCCGTTTCACGGTGGAAGGGGAGAAAGCCGCTCCCTCCCCTGCGCAGCGGGGGCCTTCTCCATCCCCGCGGCCTCACCGGCCGTCGTCCGCGGCGTTCTCGCTCATCTGGAACGTCAGGCCCCCGGCGCCGACATCCACCGCGACGTGCGCGCCTTTGCCCGGCGCGGCGTTGAGCAGCCAGTCGGCCAGCGGCTCACGCAGGTTCTTCTGTATGATCCGGCGCAGCGGCCGCGCGCCCCACTCCGGATGATCGTTCTGCGCCAGCATCCAGTCCACCGCCGGCTCGCTGATCTCCAGCGCCACCCCCTGCGCATCGAGCAGCTTCTTCTCCGCCTTGAGCAATAGCTGGAGGATCTTGCGGAGCTGGTCGGGCGTCAGCGGCAGGAACATGACGATCTCGTCGATGCGGTTGAGAAACTCCGGCCGCAGGGTGGCGCGCACAACGTCCATCACCTGCTCGCGCATCTCGTCCGTCATCACCGGCTTGTCCAGGTAGACCGACCCCATGTTGCTGGTCATCAAGATGACCGTCTCGCTGAAGCTGGTCGTCCGGCCCTGCGCATCGGTCAGGCGGCCCTCCTCCATGATCTGGAGCAGGACATCGAGCACGCGCGGATGGGCCTTCTCCACCTCGTCGAACAGCACGACCGTGTGCGGCCGCTGGCGCACCTTCTCCGTGAGCTGGCCGCCCCCCTCATACCCCACGTAGCCGGGCGGCGCGCCGATCAGCCGGTTGACCGTGTGATCCTGCTGATACTCGGTCATGTCCAGCACGACCATCGCGTCCTCCGTGCCGAACATGAACTCGGCCAGGGCCTTGGCCAGCTCGGTCTTGCCGACGCCGGTCGGCCCCAGGAAAAGGAAGGAGCCGATGGGCCGCTTGGGGTCCTTCAGCCCCACGCGTGCGATCTTGACCGCCCGGCTGACCGACAGCACCGCGTCATCCTGGCCGATGATCCGCTGGTGCAGCGCATCCACCATGCGCGCATAGCGCGCCCGCTCGTCCATGCCCAGCTTGGAGACCGGGATGCCGGTCATCACGCTCACCGCGACCGCCACGTCGTCCGCATCGAGCACCGAGTCGCCGGGGACCAGCGCGGCGCTGCCGCCGGACTGCACGGCCAGCTTGAGCAGCGCGCCCGCGCGGTGGAGCACGGCCAGCGCGGACGCGGGCAACGGGGTCCCCGCGACATAACGCTTCGCCATGTTGGCGGCCGCGGGCAGCGCCTCGTCCACGATCTGGATCGCGTAGTCGTGCTCCAGCCGCGACTTGTGGACGCCCAGGATGGCGACGGTCTCGGCCACGGTGGGCTCGGCCACGCGCAGACGGTGGCTGTTCTCGCGCACGGTGCTGTCGTCGGCCAGCCGTTCGTTCCAGGCCGGATCGGTCGTGCTCGCCAGGACGACCGGCCGCAGGTCGAGGAACGCGCGCTGCACCGCGCGCGTGGCCCTGGGGAACGCGGCGTTGGCCGTCGACCCGCCGAAGAAGCGCTCGATGTTCGGGATGAACAGGATGCCGTCGCGCGCCTGGCGCGTGGCCGTCTCGACCGCCTTCTCCGCATCGACCAGCAGCGCGTGCTCCGACACCGTCACCAGGTTCGCCAGGCCGGCCGGCCCCTTCCCCTCCGCCATCAGCAGCGCAAGCCCCTGGACGAGCGAGCGGCGGCCCACCCCCGCGTCGCCCACGAGGATGACGTGGCGGTGGTTCGCCAGCGCCAGCAGCCCCAGCAGATCCTGCATCAGATCTTCGCGCACGTAGACCGGCGCGGCCTCGCCGCCCTTCGCCTGCGCCACCTGATCCTGGCCCGACACGCGCTTGTTCTGCGCGGTCGCCGTCAGCCGGCTGGCCAATGTCTCGCGCGAGATGCCGTAGCGCCGCAGGAGCGCGGCCGTGCCCACCCCGCGCTCGGCCAGCCCGCCCAGCGCGTGTTCCGTGCCGATCTGCGCCTCGCCGCTGGCCTCCGCGATGCTGCGCGCCTCGTCGAGCGCGACGACCATCTCGGTGGACATGCGCACGAGCCGGTCGCCCTCGTCGCTGAAGGTGAAGTCGGCGTCCAGCCCCGGCATGGCCCGCGCCAGCGCCTCCGCCGACGCGGCCAGCTCCTCCAGCCGGAAGCCGCGCTCCGCGCCCAGGGCCGTCAGCAGGCGGTTGGCCGCGCTGTCCGGATCCTGGGTGAAGGTCAGCAGCAGCAGCGCCGGGGTCAGCAGCGGCCGGTTGAGCTTGCGCATGCGCGCGGCCGCGGCGTTCAGGGCCTTCGTCAGTTCGGGTGATGGGATGTTCGGGTTGAGCTTGCCCATGCGTTCCTTGTCCGATTTGGAATGACGCCTCAGTATACTCCGACAGCCGACTTTCGGCCAAAGATGTCCGTCGGGGCGGGGGAGACGCTCCCTCCCCTGCGCAGCGAGGGCCCGGGGTGGGGCGGCTTACTGCTCTGGCCGGTCTCCGACCGAGCCAGAGGGGCACGGTCGGAGACCGGCCCCAACATCCCCCTCCCCTGCGCAGCGGGGGAGGGCCAGGGTGGGGGCCAAACTCAGACCCCAT
>MWBF01000304.1 GCA_002068935.1 Chloroflexi bacterium ADurb.Bin325 | reverse complement strand
CCCCGGCCCTCCCCCGCCGAACGAGGGAGGGGACAGGCGGCGGGAGAAAGCTCCCACATCCCCATCGAAGGTCGCAGAGCTCCCCTGGCCCTTCTAACAGACCTCTAACACCCTGCATACACTCATCTAACGCCCTCCCCTTAAGATGGCAACTGTAATCATATTGGGGAGGAGTCAACGATGAGTAAAGTAGTGGGTATCGATCTGGGTACGACTAACAGCGTGATTGCCGTGGTTGAGGGCGCGGATCCTGTGGTGATCCCGACCGTCGAAGGCAGCCGCCTCGCGCCGTCCGTCGTCGCGTTCACCAAGAACGGCGAGCGACTGGTCGGCCAGACCGCGAAGCGTCAGGCCGTCGTCAATCCTGAAAATACGGTCTTTTCGATCAAGCGTTTCATGGGCCGGCGCTACGACGAGACGGACAGCGAACGCGGAGCCGTGCCCTACAAGGTGGTGGAAGGCAAGGCCGGCGATGCGCGCGTGCGCATCCCCGTGAACGGCAAGGAGTACACGCCGCAGGAGATCTCGGCCATGATCCTGGGCAAGCTCAAGGCGGATGCCGAGGCTTATCTGGGCGAGCCGGTCTCGCAGGCGGTCATCACCGTCCCGGCGTACTTCAACGACAGCCAGCGCCAGGCCACCAAGGACGCCGGCCGGATCGCGGGCCTCGATGTGCTGCGCATCATCAACGAGCCGACCGCGGCGGCCCTGGCCTATGGGCTGGACAGGAAGTCGAGCGAAACCATCCTGGTGTTCGATCTGGGCGGCGGCACCTTCGACGTCTCCATCCTGGAGGTCGGCGACGGCGTGTTCGAGGTCAAGGCGACCAACGGCGACACGCACCTGGGCGGCGATGACTGGGATCAGCGCGTGGTGGATTACATTGCAGACGAGTTCAAGCGGGAAAACGGGGTAGATCTGCGCAACGACCGCCAGGCGCTCCAGCGGCTCAAGGAGGCCGCGGAGAAGGCCAAGGTCGAGCTTTCGACGGTCATGGAGACCGAGCTGAACCTGCCGTTCATCACCGCGGACGCGACCGGGCCGAAGCATCTACAGATGAAGCTGACCCGCGCCAGGTTCGAGCAGTTGACCGAGGATCTGCTGGCCCGCTGCCGCCCGCCCTTCGAGCAGGCGCTGCGCGATGCGAAGCTGAAGGCCACGGACATCGACGAGGTGGTCCTGGTCGGCGGCTCCACCCGGATGCCGATGGTGCAGGAGCTTGTGCGCAAGATGACGGGCGGCAAGGAGCCGAACCGCGGCGTGAACCCGGACGAGGTCGTGGCGATCGGCGCGGCGCTGCAGGGCGGCGTGCTGTCGGGCGACGTGAAGGACGTGCTGCTGCTGGACGTGACGCCGCTGACGCTGGGCGTGGAGACGCTCGGCGGGGTGATGACGGCCATCATCGAGCGCAACACGACCATCCCGGTCAAGAAGAGCCAGGTGTTCAGCACCGCGGAGGACAACCAGTCGGCCGTGACGGTCCACGTCCTGCAGGGCGAGCGGCCCATGGCCGCGGACAACATGTCGCTCGGCCAGTTCAACCTGGAGGGCATCCCGCCGGCCCCGCGCGGCATGCCGCAGGTCGAGGTGACCTTCGACATCGATGCGAACGGCATCCTGAACGTGAGCGCGCAGGATAAGGCCACGGGCAAGGCGCAGACGATCACCGTCACCGCGTCGACCAACCTGAACAAGGAGGATGTCGAGCGGATGGTGCGGCAGGCCGAGATCAACAAGGCCGCGGATCAGCGGCGCAAGGAGCTGATCGAGGCGCGCAACCAGGCGGATCAGATGGCGTATGTCACCGAGAAGAGCCTGCGCGACCTGCCGGAGGGCAACCATCTGGACCCGAGCCACCGGCGGGCGATCGAACAGTTGATCGCGGATCTGCGCAAGACTGCGCAGGGCGAGGATGTGACGGCGATCCGCGATGCGCTGAACCGGCTGCAAGAGGCCAGCTCGCGCATGGCGCAGGCGGCCTACGGCCAGCCGCCCTCGGGCAACGGCCACGGCCAGCCCGGCGGACAGCATTCCGCGGCGGACGACGATGTCGTGGAGGGCGAGTTCCGCCAGGTGTAAGAGCCTGTCAGATTGCTCTGACTTGACCCCTCATCCCCCTCTCCTGATCCTGGACGAGCCTTCGGCTCGCACGGCAGGAGAGGGGGCGGGGGGTCACGGCCAATTGTCGGCGCGATAACAGGCAATTTCTCGCATTGTGATGTATAATCGGCCCCACGGCGAATGGTTTCTTGCAGGCCCATGGGGGCCGCTCCGCATGGAGCAGGATAAGGCAGCATGTATTTCGATCCGACATACCTGATCTTTCTGGCGCCCGCGCTGCTGCTGGCGTTCTATGCCCAGTTCAAGGTGAAGCGGGCCTACGCGACCTATACGCGCGTCGCCAACGAGCGGGGCATCACCGGCCTGCAGGCCGCGCGGATGATCCTGCCCGGCGAAGGGCTGGGCGATGTGGGCGTGGAGGGCACGCCCGGCGAACTGACCGACCATTACGATCCGCGCACCAAGACGCTGCGGCTGTCGGCCGGCGTCGCGCAGCAGCCGAGCGTGGCCGCGCTGGCAATCGTCGCGCACGAGATCGGCCACGCGCTCCAGGACAGCCAGGGCTATGCGCCGCTCAAGCTGCGCGGGGCCATCGTGCCCGCGGTCCAGGTCAGCGCCTGGATCGCGCCGCTCCTGTTCCTGGTCGGCTTTCTGCTCAACATCATGAGCCTGGCGTGGCTCGGCGTCCTCTTCTTTGCCGCGAGCGCGGTGTTCGCGCTCGTGACCCTGCCGGTGGAGCTCAACGCCAGCCGACGGGCGCTGCACCTGTTGCAGGCCTACCAGTTGACCGACGGCCGCGAGCTACAGGGCGCAAAGGCCGTGCTGGACGCCGCCGCGCTGACCTACGTCGCCGCGCTCGCGCAGACGCTGGCGACCCTGCTTTACTATGTGACCCTGTTGGGCCGCCGAAACGATTGAGGATTGGAGCATGATCTTATGAAGCGCGCCCGCTCTCTCCCGCTGGTTGTCGCCATTTTGGCTGTCGGCCTGGCCCTGATGGGGTGCGGCCTGGTCGGCCCGACGGTTCGCATCCTCAACGGGGGCGTCGCGGCCACGCGCACCCCGCGCGTGATCGAGCGGATCGTCACCGTGGAGGTGCCCCAGCGCCAGGCGCCGGAACAGGCGCCTGCGCAGCCCCAGCCGACCGCGGCCCCGCAGCCCGTACAGCCCATCGTCATCGACCCCGGCGCGGACATCGAAACGGAGATCCTGACGGCCGTCTACCAGAAGGTCAACCCGTCGGTCGTTCGGATCATCAACCTGACGGCCCTGGCGCGGGGCAGCCAGGGGACCGATGAGACGCTGCCCGAGGGCCAGGGGTCCGGCTTCGTGTGGGATACGGCAGGCCACATCGTCACGAACCACCATGTGGTCGAGGGCGCGGATGCGCTGCACGTGGTCTTCCCGGACGGCATCGAGCTGCCCGCGGAGCTGCTGGGCTCCGACCCTGACTCCGACGTCGCGGTCGTCCGCATCGACACCGACCTGGTGCAGGTGACGCCGGTCGAGCAGGGGCGGCTGGAGGAGGTCCAGGTCGGCCAGCGCGCGATTGCCATCGGCAACCCGTTCGGGCTGGAAGGCACGATGACCACCGGCATCGTCAGCGCCATCGGGCGCAGCGTCGAGTCGCAGACCGGCTACAACATCCCGCTGTCCATCCAGACCGACGCGGCCATCAATCCGGGTAACTCCGGCGGGCCGCTGCTGAACGACCGGGGCGAGGTCATCGGGATGAACTTCCAGATTCGTTCGTCCGTGCGCAGCAACTCCGGCGTCGGCTTCGCCATCCCGATCAACATCATCCAGCGGGTCGTGCCCGCGCTGATCGAGCGCGGCGAGTACAAGCACGCCTGGCTCGGCATCAGCGGCAACACCTACAGCCCGGCCTGGGCCGAGGCGTTGGGCTTCCCGCAGGAGGCGCGCGGGGCCTATCTGATGACGATCGCCGAGGGCGGCCCCGCGGCCAAGGCGGGGCTGCGCGCCGGCAGCCGTGATACGAACATCCTGCTCGGCGTCGGCCTGCAGGGCGGACTGTACTTGCAGAGCGGCGGGGATCTGATCACGGCCATCGATGGGCAGCCCGTGAGGAAGTTCGACGACCTGCTTATCTACCTGGAGAGCTACAAGTCGCCGGGCGACGAAATCAGCCTGACGATCCTGCGGCCCGACAAGGGCGAGCAGACCGTGGCGCTGACGCTGGGCGAGCGCCCGGCCCGGCGGGTCCAATAGCTGCGGCGCAGCTTCATGGCCCGGCATCGCGCGGATGCCGGGCTTTTGTGTTAAGAATCTATCCGAAAACTCGCTCCGGCTTACCTCACCCCCCATCCCCCTCTCCTGACGTGCG
>MWBF01000303.1 GCA_002068935.1 Chloroflexi bacterium ADurb.Bin325 | reverse complement strand
CTCCCCCTTCCCCTGTGAAACGGGGGAAGGGGCCAGGGGATGGGGGCAATCCGGCACCCCCGGCCCCTCTCCCGCATAGCGGGAGAGGGGAGCATCTCCCCCTTCCCCTGTGAAACGGGGGAAGGGGCCAGGGGATGGGGGCCACCTCGCTATAAACCGCAACCACATTCCTTAATATTCGCTTAAGCTTGTGAATAAGCTCTCGTAAAGACCCGCGCGCGCGGGGCGCTTTATATTGACGCCATGAGCGACCAGTCCATGCAGCCACCGCGCGCCGACGCCGGCCGCGCCGCCTGTCCGCACGATAGGGGGCGGAACGGCGAGATCCTCACGCGGCTGACGCACAAGATCGCCCGCGTGACCGGCACGTGCCGCTCCGCAACCCAGGCCCTGCTCAACGGCGCGGACGCGGACCCCGAGCTGCGCCGGGAGCTGCTGGCCGGCATCGATGAGAAGCTGCAAGAGCTGGATCTCGTCGTGGAGAACATAGCGGCGTGGCGCGCGCTGGAGCTGGACACCCTGCTCCTGGCCCGACAGCCGCTGGATCTCCGGTCGTTGCTGACGCCGGCGCTGGCGCGCTGGCAGTATGTCGTGACGAAGAGGGGGCTGGGCTGGCGCGCCGAGCTGCCGGGCCAGTTGCCGCCCGTGGCGGTCGATCCCGGCCGCATCTTGCAGGCCCTCAACAACCTGCTCGTCAACGCGCTCGACTACACTGCCTGCGGCGGCGCGGTCAGCGTGCGGGCTGCCGCGCAGGGCAGCGAGGTGTGGATCGAGGTCGGCAACACGGGGCCGGGGCTCAGCGCCGAGGAGTTGGCGCATGTCTTCGAGCCGTGTTTCTCCAGCGTGCACCAGGGCCGCTTCCCCCAGGGCGTCGGGCTGGGCCTGGCGGTCGCGCGTCAGCTCGTCGAACGGCACGATGGTCGGCTGACCGTGGACAGCGAGACGGGCCAGGGCCTGCGCTTTCGCATCTGGCTGCCGCAGTCGACCGCCTCATCGGTTTAAAGCCCACTGGAGAAACAGGGCCGGGCCTGGCCGAGCTAGGGGGCTCGGTCGGAGACCGGCCCCAGCACAGCCAGCCCCTGCGCGTCCGTCGCCCCCTAGTCT
The DNA here is from genome assembly GCA_002068935.1 of Chloroflexi bacterium ADurb.Bin325. Taxonomy (GTDB): domain Bacteria; phylum Chloroflexota; class Anaerolineae; order CG2-30-64-16; family CG2-30-64-16; genus MWBF01. The sequence continues at coordinate 3,327 of MWBF01000303.1, read as the reverse complement.
CGCATCAGACAGCGCACGACCTCGCCGACGTACATCCGGTGGTAGTCCGCGCGCGGATACATGGCCGCGGGGATGCGCGGGTCGTGGAACCCGTCCGGCGTGAGATCCTGGCTGTACAGCTTGCGACATTCCAGGACCAGCCGCGCCTGGCTGAAGTAGACCGCGCCGGACGGCGCGGCCACCGGCGTCAGCCCGGTCGCGGCCGCCTTGTCCACATCGCGGCCGGAGTGGCTGCCGCAGTAATCCAGCGCGGGCCGGAAGGCTTCGTCGAAGAAGCTGAGCGTGAAGTGCGCGGCGGAGTTCATGAAGCCGAACGTGTGGCGCTGGGGCCGGACGAAGCAGATGGCGACCGGCCCGTTCCACAGTTCGCCCCACGCGCCCCAACTGGCGGTCATCGTATTGAACGCGGCGAGCGTGCCCGCGGTGATCAGCATCCAGTCCTGCCCGATGGCGCGAAAGGCATTGTCGGCGATGGCGCGAGGGGCGACTTCACGGAAGATGGCGTCCATGGCGGGTTCCTCCACGAGCAGCTTTTATAAGGCCCGGCCGGCAGGCGCTACAGCGCCGGCTCGTTCTCGACGGCGGGCGAGACGGGCGCCAGCCGTCCGGCGTAGAGCGCCAGCAGCGCGCCGATCAGGTAGAGCGCGATGCTCAACAGGAACGGCAGCAGGCGGTTTGCCTGCGACATCTCGCCGGCGATCCAGCCGAACGGCGACGTGCAGAGGATCATCAACACGTACAACAGCGACATGATGCGCGCCCGCTCCTTCGGCTCCACGACCAGCACCAGGAGCTTGTCGAGCATCGCGCTGGCCGCGGGCATGCTGAGCGCCTCCACCAGGGTGGCGAGCGTCAACACGGCGTGGCTGCCGACGGGCGTCGAGACCAGGATGGCCTGGCTGATGACCAGGCCGCCGAAGCCGATCAGCATGGGCTTGTAGACGCTCACGCGGCGCAGCCGGGGCATGACCAGGAAGAAGACCAGCAGCATGATGATCGAGCGGCCCGACTGGTAGATGGCGAGAGCCTCCGGCGGGATGCCGAGGTGTTCGGTCACGAGGATGGACCAGAACGTGTCGCGCACCATGCGCGAGATGGCGAGGGTGACCAGGAGCGCGGTCACCGAGAGCAGGATGCGCGAGCGCAGGATCTCGCGCATGACCGCGCCGGAGCCGCGCAGGATGTCGAACAACGGCTGATGGCGCGTCTCCGCCATGCGCACGCGGCCCTGCTGCGTCTCCGTCACCATGTTGTTCATGATCACGAACTTGGCGGTCATCATCACGAAGGAGAGCAGGAAGAGGAAGCGCACGGTCGGCACGAGCGAGAAGGCAGCGATCAGCAGGCCGCTGAAGGGCGCCACGAACGCGGCCACGAGGTTGGCGATGTAGATCCACGAGTAGACGTCCACCAGCAGGTCGGGGTCGGTGTCCTCGACCAGAAGGCAGGTCCACGAGGTGTGGGAGACGCGCCACACGCTGTTGAAGATCGCGGCGATCAGGAAGTGGGTGAAGTTCTGCGACACGGCCCAGATCAGGCAGGGCAGGCTCCAACTGACGAGGTCGCTGATGAGGGTGGTGCGCTTGCGGCCGAACTTGTCGGTGATCGCGCCGCTCATCAGCGCCCAGAAGATCTGCAACACCATGTTGACGCTGGTCAGTGCGCCGATCTGGGCGTCACTCAGGCCGAGCGCCAGCATGTAGACCGAGACGTAGGGCGCGTACAGGTTATAGGGGATGCCCCACAGCGCCTCGGTATACACGCAGCCGCGCACGTTGCCGCGCAGGTTGCGCAGCGTGTTAAACAGGGATGCTTCGGTCAAGACGTCCTCGCCGGGCGTTCAAGAGGGATGAACGCGTTCAACTATCGGGGCCGCGGCGGTCGAAGTCGCGACGCGTCATAGCATAGCACGGCTGTGGGCCGCGGACAACGCGCTACGTCATACAACAGCCGCGCCAAATGACGGGGCTGGCCGGATCCCGAATTACGAAGCGGCCCCGTTGCGCCGACAGGCAAAAACGATTTGCCTTGAATTGCACGAATCGGGAATGTGGCGATAATTCAGGGAGCAGGACTTGTAGAGGAGTGTATCCGCATGCCAACCAGCCACGGGCGCAAGCCCAACATCGTCTTCTTCGGCATCGACTCGCTGCGGGCTGACCACATGAGCGGCTACGGGTATGGCCGCCTCACGACGCCCCATATCGACCAGTTTGCCCGCGAGGGCGTTCTCTTCGAGCGCACCTACAGTGCGTTCATCCCGACCACCAGCGCCTACTCCTCCATGCTGACCGGCATGGACGTCTTTTCGACCCAGGTCGTCGCGCTCCGGCATAAAGGCCCGCTGCGGGCCGAGGTCAAGACGCTGCCCGAGATCCTCAGGGAGCAGGGCTACAACACGACCTGCGTCGGCTTCAGCGGCAACCCTGCATCGCGCGGGTTCGACACCTATATCGACTTCCCCGGCTGGGGCAGTTGGAACGAGGGCCGCAGTCCCAAGGCCGAGAACCTCAACCAGGTGACGATCCCGGAGCTGGCGCGGCTGGATAAGGCCGGCGAGCCGTTCTTCCTCTTCCTTCGCCACATGGATCCGCACGCGCCGTACCTGCCGCCCGCGCCCTTCGAGCGGGCCTTTTATCACGGCGACGAGACCGATCCCGCCAACAAGTCGATGGAGCCGGTGATGAACTTCAAGCCGTTCCGCGACTTCTTTGCGAGCTGGATGCCGCCGGGCATCACCGACAAGGACTATGTGATCGCCCAGTACGACGGCGCGATCGCATACATGGACGCGGCCATCCGCACGCTCTTCGCCGCGCTGGAGGCGCGCGACCTGCTCGATAACACCATCGTCGTCATCAACTCGGATCACGGCGAGACGCTCTACGACCACGACTGCTATTTCGACCATCACGGGCTCTACGACCCGACGCTGCACGTGCCCCTCATCATCCGCTACCCGCAGAAGCTGCCGATGGGCCGCCGCGTCGCGGGCTACAACCTGCACCAGGACCTCGTCCCGACGCTGCTGGAGCTGGCCGGCGTCGAGACGGGCATCCCGTTCGACGGCAAGAGCCTCCTGCCGATGGTGCGCGGGGAGGTCGCGCACAACCGCAGCGAGATCTATCTGACCGAGTGCACGTGGATGCGCAAGCACGGCTGGCGCACGCCGGAGTGGAAGCTGATCGTCGCGCTGGAGCCGGACTTCCACTACAAGCCGCCGGTGGAGCTCTACAACCTGCTCGAAGACCCGACCGAGTACAACAACCTGGCGGACAGCGAGCCGGAGGTCGTGGCGTTCCTGCGCGCACGCATGGAGGCCTGGAT
>MWBF01000302.1 GCA_002068935.1 Chloroflexi bacterium ADurb.Bin325 | reverse complement strand
TTGATGTGGCTGCGCTGGCCCGCCAGCAGGCCGGCCACGCCGTCCTGGCCCGGCTCCGCGTCCGCGGCGGCGTGTTCGGGTCGGGCGGTCGTATGCCCGCTGTAGTCGTTCGGCTCGTCGTAGGTGGTGATGAACCCCTCGAAGTTGCGCAGGACGACCTTGCCGGGCGCCTGGCTGATGAGGTACTGCGGCATGACCGGGATCTTGCCGCCCCCGCCGGGCGCATCCACCACGTAGGTCGGGATGGCATAGCCGGAGGTGTGGCCGCGCAGCCCCTCGATGATCTCGATGCCCTTGCTGACCGTCGTGCGGAAATGGCCCGCGCCCGCCACCAGGTCGCACTGGTAGAGGTAGTAGGGCCGCACCCGGTTCCTGACCAGCTTGTGCATCAGCTCCTTCATCACCTCGACCGAATCGTTCACGCCCGCCAGCAGCACCGTCTGCGCGCCGAGCGGGATGCCCGCGTCGGCCAGCAGGCCGAGCGCGCGGCTCACCTCGGGCGTCAGCTCCCTGGCGTGGTTGAAGTGGATGTTCAGCCACAGCGGGTGGAACTGGCGCAGCAGCGCGACCAGCTCCGGCGTGATGCGCTGCGGCATGAAGACGGGCACGCGGCTGCCGATGCGGATGATCTCCACGTGCTCGATCGCGCGCAGCCGGCGCAGGATGTCCTCGAGGATCTTCGGCGGCAGGATCAGCGGGTCGCCGCCGGAGATCAGCACGTCGCGAATCTGCGGCGTGGCCGCGATGTACGCGATCTGGCGGTCGTAGTCGCCCCGGCTGAACTGTGCGGCCGCGTCCCCCACGATGCGGCTGCGCGTGCAGTAGCGGCAGTAGCTCGCACACTGCGTCGTGACCAGCATCAGCACCCGATCCGGGTAGCGGTGGACCAGGCCCGGCACGGGGCTGTGGCCGTCCTCGTTGAGCGAATCCTCGTACATGCCGGCGAACGCGGCCAGCTCCCTGCCGGTGGGGATGACCTGGCGGCGGATCGGGCAGTTCGGGTCGTGGGGGTCGATCAACGACGCAAAATACGGCGTGATGTCCACGCGGAAATGCGCGCTCCGACAGCCCTCCACCTCGTCGGGCGTCAGGTCGATGATCCGGCTCAATTCTTCGAGGCTGTTCAGCCGATGGCTCAACTGCCAGCGCCAATCATCCCATTGGGCGTCGGGCACGTCGGCCCAGGGCGCGGCGCGCCGCGCCCTGCGTCGATGGGGAGGCTCCTCTCCCGCGTCCTGTTGGGGAGGTTCCTCGCTCATAACCTGAAGTTCTGTTGCTTTCATCTTGTCGCTCTCTCTGAGGCCGGCCTGAGCCTCGTCTGTGTCGTCCGCGCTGCAAACGAAACCCCTGCGACCATAGATGCAGGGACGCGGCTGCCGCGCCGGATGGCGCTGGCGGCAGGCGATGTGTCGCTGCGGTCGCAGGGGCGTTGAAATCGTGTTGTGTATCGGGCCCTACAGCCCAGGACGCTCAGACGGAGCGCCGGGGCCACGGTCACCCAACCTTGTGTATCCGTCAACAGCCGCCGGGAGCACGGCGGCCATGCTGCCTCTCTTTCTCGTTCCTGCCAGCATCTGTCCGCGGGGCCGGCCGGAGCCGGGCCCGCGCATCTACGACCTAATAGTCGTCTTCCTCATCCGCGTCGAAGAAGTCGTCGTCATCATCGACGTCGTCGTCGTCGTCATCGTCGTCCAGCTCATCCAGTTCGTCGTCCAGCTCCCACTCGTCGTCGTCTTCGTCGTAGGCGAAATACTCGAACGCTGCGCCGGGCGCGCCACATTCGGGGCATTCCTGGGGCCGGCGGCCCCGCACGCCCTCCTCGACATACCCGCACTCGGCGCACTCCCATTCGCCGGTCGTCGGGAAGACATTGCCGAACTGCGCCATAGACCGCCCTCCTGAGTGCAAGCCAGCGAGCCTCGGCTGCCCGCGGCCCACCCTGCGTCAGTCTACTACATAACGGACGATCCATCGGTGGTCGGGCATGCAATGGCCTTTTCGTCGCCTGTTCCGGGCCGGGTGCAGGGCAACGCGGCGCATCCGTGCGATGTGCGGCCCGTGGCTGGCCGCGCGCAAACGTTGCCGATGACTGGGGAGATGATACAATCATTGTATGCACTTCGAACCGCATGTCAATTCGGAACCGGAGCCATCATGGACAGCGATCTCTACGACATCTCGACCCATGCTCGCGGCCCGATCGGCCGCCTCCCCCTGGACGCCGAGTACCTGCGCACCGCGCCGAGCGGCGAGATCTTCGGGCTGAGCCAGGACGCCGGCATGGGCTGGGACCCACGGAAGCTGCGCGCCAGGGAGTTCCTCATCCTCAGCACGCAGGGCGGCGTGCGTGCGCCGGACGGCGCGCCGGTGGCCCTGGGCTATCACACGGGCCACTGGGAGGTCGGCCTGCTCGTGGAGGCGGCCGCGCGCCAGATCGCGGAGCTGGACGCGATCCCCTTCGCCGGCTTCGTCAGCGACCCCTGCGACGGCCGCACCCAGGGCACGCCGGGCATGATGGACAGCCTGGCCTATCGCAACGATGCGGCGCTGGTGTTGCGCCGGCTGATCCGCACGCTGCCCACGCGGCGCGGGGTGTTGGGCATCGCGACCTGCGACAAAGGCCTGCCCGCGATGATGATGGCGCTCGCGGCGCAGCGCGGGCTGCCCACGGTCATCGTGCCGGGCGGCGTCACGCTGCTGCCGGAGGAGGGCGAGGACGCGGGCAAGATCCAGTCGGTCGGCGCGCGCTTTGCGCACGGCCTCATCTCGCTGGACGAGGCCGCGGAGCTGGCCTGCCACACCTGCGCCTCGCCGGGCGGCGGCTGCCAGTTTCTCGGCACGGCCGCGACCAGCCAGGTCGTGGCCGAGGCGCTGGGCCTCGCCCTACTGCATTCGGCGCTCTCGCCGTCGGGCCAGCCCGTCTGGCTGGATCTGGCCCGGCGCTCGGCGCGGGCGCTCCTGGCGCTGGAGGCTGCCGGCCTGACCACGGGCGACATCCTGACCGAGGCCGCGCTCCACAACGCCATGACGGTGCACGCCGCGTTCGGCGGCAGCACGAACCTGCTGCTGCACGTCCCGGCCATCGCGCACGCGGCCGGCCTGCCGCGGCCGGCCGCCGCGGACTGGGCCGCCATCAACCGGCAGGTTCCGCGGCTGGTGGACGTGCTGCCCAACGGGCCGACCGGCTACGCCACGGTGCAGGTGTTCCTGGCCGGCGGCGTGCCGGAGGTCATGCTGCACCTGCGGCGGCTCGGCCTGTTGCGGCTGGACGCGCGCACGGTCGAGGGCTGCACGCTCGGCGAGCAGCTCGACCGCTGGGAGCAGAGCGAACGCCGCGCCCGCATGCGCGCCCGGCTGCAGGAGGTGGACGGTGTCGACCCGGACGACGTCATCATGGCCCCCGACACGGCCGCGCGGCGCGGGCTGACGAGCACCGTCTGTTTCCTGGGCGGCAACCTTGCGCCCGAGGGCGCGGTCATCAAGAGCACAGCGCTCGACCCGTCGGTGGTGGATGCGGACGGCGTCTACCGGAAGACCGGCCCCGCGCGCGTCTTCACGACCGAGCGCGCGGCCATCGCCGCGATCAAGGGCCTGACATCGGACCCGCTCCGCCCCGGCGACGTGCTGGTGCTGATGGGCCGCGGGCCGCTCGGCACGGGCATGGAGGAGGTGTACCAGTTGACCGCCGCGCTGCGCTATCTGCCGTGGGGCAAGGAGGTCGCGCTGATCACCGATGCGCGCTTCAGCGGGCTCAGCACGGGCGCGTGCGTCGGCCACGTCGGGCCGGAGGCGCTGGCCGGCGGGCCGCTGGGCCGCGTGCGCGACGGGGACATCATCCGGCTGATCGTCGACCGGGTGAACCTGGCCGGCCAGATCGACCTTGTCGGCGCGGGGGCCGCGGTCTACGGGGAGGCGTGGGGCGCGGCGACGCTGGCCGCGCGGCCGCCGCACCCCGATCTGCGGCCCGACCCCGACCTGCCCGATGACACGCGGCTGTGGGCCGCGTTGCAGCAGGTCTGCGGCGGCACGTGGGGCGGCTGCGTCTATGACGTGGATACGATTGTCGCGCGGCTGGCCGGGTGACGGGCGAGCGCCCCGCGCCGCCTCCGGAGATCCTCGAAGCTTCGGATGTAATCACCAGGAAGCGCCCTGCTTTGGACAGGATTCACAGGATTTACAGGCTGGGCGGGGCGGGTGAACGCCATTATGCGCGGCAATTCTCAAACAGATCGGAGCACCCTGAGCGGAGGCCGCACGCAGTGCGGACGCAGTCGAAGGGGCGGCCTTGCGGGCGTCCTTCGACTGGCCTTACGCCGTCGACAGCGTTGGGCCATCCACCCGCTCAGGATGCTCGGACGGGGGGCACGGTCGGAGACCGGCCCCAGCATTCTGGCGGAGTGCGTGGGGCCGTCCACCCGCTCAGGATGCCCGCGCGC
>MWBF01000301.1 GCA_002068935.1 Chloroflexi bacterium ADurb.Bin325 | reverse complement strand
ATCGTCTAAGATGAAAATGGCGGAAGCACCCTGAGCTGAAGGCTCGCCCGTCAGGAGAGGGGGATTCGAGGGGCGGCCATTTTTAGCGCAGTGGTCATGGCCTTTAGGTCATCGTCTAAGATGAAAATGGCGGAAGCACCCTGAGCTGAAGGCTCGCACGCCAGGAGAGGGGGAGCCGAGGGGCAGCCATTTTTAGCGCAGTGGTCATGGCCTTTAGGTCATCGTCTAAGATGAAAATGGCGGAAGCACCCTGAGCGGAGGCCGCACGCAGTGCGGACGCAGTCGAAGGATGCTCGCGCAGCTGATTTCGCAGACACGCTTTTGAGTTTGCCGCGCCGCGGACGAGGCTCCGGCTGCGGCCCGCCGAGGAGATGCCAGGTATGGCGCCCGTCTTGCAGTTGTTGCTCGAACTGACGATCCTGATCACCGCGGCCAAGCTGGCCGGCTATCTGAGCACGCGCTTCAACCAGCCGGCCGTGCTCGGCGAGATCCTGGCCGGCCTGATCCTGGGGCCCTCGCTGATCGACCTCCAGTCCGCCGCGTTCTTTAGCTCGCCGCATCTCGGCGAGACCATCGCGGAGCTGGCGGAGATCGGAGTCATCTTTCTGATGTTCCTGGCCGGCCTGGAGGTCGACCTGGAGCAGATGCGCAAGGCCGGGCGGGTGGTCATCCTGGCCGGGCTTATGGGCGTGGCCGTGCCGCTGGTGCTGGGCATGCTCACGATGCTGCCGTTCGGCTTCGACCTGACGGCGGCCCTCGGCCTGGGCATGATCCTGACCGCCACGTCGGTCAGCATCTCGGCGCAGACCCTGCTGGAGCTGGACGTGTTGCGCAGCCGCGAGGGCATCGCGCTGCTGGGCGCGGCGGTCGTCGATGACGTGGCCGCGATCATCCTCCTGTCCGTCTTTATCGCGCTGGCGACGGGCGGCGGCGGGGGCGTCGGCGCGATCCTGATCCTGCTGGCGCGCGTCGTCGGGTTCGCCGTCATCTTCGGGCTGGCCGGCTGGCTGTTCGTGCCGCGCGCGCTGGACTACATCGGCCGGCTGCCCATCAGCCAGGGGATCGTCGCGACCGCGGTGGTGCTGGGCCTGTTCTATGCCTGGGCCGCGGAGGTGCTCGGCGGCATCGCCATGATCACGGGGTCGTTCATGGCCGGGCTGTTTGCGGCCCGCTCGCGCGTCCACCACCGCGTGGTCGAGGGCTTCAGCGTCCTGACGTATGCGTTCTTCGTGCCGATCTTCTTTGTCAACATCGGCCTGCACGCCAACATCTGGGAGCTCCAGGGGCCGCTGGTCCTGGCAACCGTGGCCGTCACCCTGGTGGCCATCGTTGCAAAGGTGCTGGGCAGCGGCGCGGGCGCGCTCCTGGGCGGCTTCAGCCGGGGCGAGTCGTTTCGGCTCGGCCTGGGCATGATCTCCCGCGGAGAGGTGGGCCTGATCGTCGCGCAACTGCTGGTCGCCAACGCGATCGTGTCGGCGGACGTGATGACCCTGGCCGTGATCATGGTGCTGGTCACGACGCTCGTGACGCCGCCGTTCCTGCGCATGGCCTTTGCCCGCAAGGGCGCGGCCGCGCGGCCGACGGCCACGGGCAGCGCGGGCTGAGGCCCGCCGGACGCTCCTTCACAGGCGTCCTGGATTGTCGAAGAGGAGCAAGGCGCTATGCCGAACATGGTGATCCTGGTGTTGGATGATGTGGCCCGCCTCGAGGAAGTGATGGATGCGTGGCGCGCGGCGGGCAGTCGGGGCATTACGATCCTCGAAAGCAGCGGCATGGCGCGGCTGAAGGCCATGATGCGCGACGACCTGCCTCTGTTCCCCAGCCTCTCCAACCTGCTGCAGGGCCGGACGGTGCATCATCGCACCCTGTTCACGGTGTTGGGGGATGATATCGACGTCGAGGCCTTTTTCGATGCCACCGAGGCCGTGCTGGGGCCGCTCGACACGCCCCACACGGGCATCATCTTTGCGCTGCCCGTCAGCAGCAGCCGCGGGCTGAACCGCGACGCGGGGCGGACGCCGAAGCCGACAAGATGATGAGGATGCTGCGATGGCCTTCTTCGAGGGACTGATCGAGACGGAGGACGGCGCGCCCGTCGCCGTGGCCTATGTCGGGGGCGTGGCGCACTATGTGATCGACGATCAGGGCTTCAAGCGCCATGTCGAGGCCGCGGCCGTCGACCGCGTGGTACTGGCGCAGTTCATGCAGCAGCTCCAGGAGAACCGCGCCGAAGCCACCGCGCTGATGATGCGCATGATGGGCCAGGAGGATCTGTTCACGAAGGCGATGTTGGACTCCACGATCCGCAACATCGACCTGGATCAGATGCTCGGCCAGCGGCTGCCGCCCGACGCCCGGCAGTGGCTGGCGCTGTTGGGCTTCCGGATCGTGGTCGACATCCACGGCGAGGTGGTGCGCGTGGACATGCCGGCCGCGTCGGCGGACGGCTTCGGCGGCGGGCCTGCGGGCTGGGACGAGGACTGAGCCGCGATGCTGGGCAAGCTCTGGCGCAATCGCAAGTGGGTGAAGGATGCGCTGGCCGAGATCGGCTGCGGCCTGCTGACCATGCTCCTCGTGACCATCCCGCTCTGGGTCATCACCCTGGCCTCGCGCGGCCCCGGGTTTGCGCTGAGCGTGCTGGCCGGCCTGTTGGTCGTCTTCTTGTTGCTGGTCGTCACGAGCAAGGCTTTCCGGCGCAGGTAGGGCCGCATCCTTCGACTGACCTTGCGCCGTCGGCGGCGTTGAGTCGTCCACCCGCTCAGGATGCCCCGCGCCCGACAAGGCGCTGAAGCGCCCACTACGAACCGGGGGCGCTGGTTTGTAGTAGGCGCTTGAGCGCCCGCGCCCGACAAGGCGCTGAACCAGCCGCCCGTCCAGGATGTCTTGTGCTCGCGCTGCCATGCGGGATTGTCGGTTTGGTTGGCAGATCACTTGACAGCCGCCGATTCTGTGCTACACTTCACATCATTGAAAGCACCTTCGGGGCAGGGTGAGGCGGGTTTCTCGCGAAACCTGGCTAAGGGTCTGATCAGGGAGATCCCTGCCAAAGACTCCATCACCATGCACTACCGGTTTGGTTATCTTGAAAAACAGGCTGCTGAGCAGCTCATTGAAAAAATAAATACAATTAAAGCAGCCCAACGATCTTAGTTGCTGTTAAAGAAGAGGAAGAAATGAATAAAGATATCGATGTAATTGTCCTGAACAGCCACGGTGTGGGTCAGTTCTGTAATATCAAACGCCTGCCATTTTTAGGCGAAACCCTGCGTGCGTGGAACTGGCGCGTGGAAGAAGACGGCGGCAAGGGCACCACCCAAGCTGTATCGTTGGGTCGTTTGGGGGTCAAGACGGCTTACATCGGCAAGGTTGGCAAGGATCCCTGGGGAGACCTGGGCTTCAAGTGGATGGGCGATGCCGGCGTGGATACCACCTACATGTACCAAACCGACGAAGTCGCCACAGGTACCGGTCTGGTGATGATCGACGAAGAAGGGCGCAACACGATCGTGGATGGCGACAGCTCGTTGGAAAAACTGACGGTCGAGGAAATCACCGAAGCCCTCGAAGCCATGCGCACCGCGCGTTACTTCATCACCGGCTTTGCCATGCCCGAACACCTTGCTCTCAAGGCTGCTCAGATTGCTAAAAGTCTGGGTATGATCACTGTTCTAAATCCGAGCCCCTTGCCCCACAGCCCGATGGGCGACCTCGATTACATCGACTACCTGGTCATCAACGAAGTTGAAGCCCGGGTTTTAGCTGAGGTTGACGAGCATGCCGAGAACTATCCCGAAATCGCCGACCTGGTCAAGGCAAAATACCACTGCGGTTCCATCGTTATGACGCTTGGCGAGGATGGCGCCCTGGTTTTTGATAATGGCGAATACCACCGCCTGGCCGCAGTGAAGGTCAAGGTGGTGGATACGGTTGGTGCGGGAGATAGCTTTTTGGCTTCTTTTGTGGCCAACCTGGTTTGGGGCAAGTCTGTCAAGGAAGCCGCGGAATACGCGATCAAGTGCTCCGCCCTCAAGGTTACCCGGGCTGGAACCATCCCGGCCTTCCCCTTCCGCGCAGAAGTCGAAAAGTTCATCGAGGAACTCGACCAGCAGTAAACGGTATCTGAATTGATTATAGGTAAGGAAAAATCATGCTTGACCCAATTGGCTTTGGGTCAAGCATGTTTGTTTTTTTACAGGGATTGCATCAGGTCTTTGTTGCGCAAGTACAACTCGTCAAAGATCTTGCGGTAACGGGTATAAACCTCGTGGTTTTGTGGGTTGGGCGTGAAGACTTCCGCGGGCTCAATCTTTTCAGCCACTTCCGCGAAGCTTGGGCTGTTCCCGACAGCCACCGCGGCCAGCAGCGCGTCTCCGAACGAAGCGCCGATCGTGACCTTGGCAGTTTGGATCTCCTGGTTGGTGATATCCGCGATCATCTGAAGCCACAGGCGG
>MWBF01000300.1 GCA_002068935.1 Chloroflexi bacterium ADurb.Bin325 | reverse complement strand
GCCCGCGGCCTCGAGCGCGGCGCGCACTGGCCGGCTCAACGGCTCGTGTAGTCGCGCATGGCGCGCGCCGCGCGCGGGGATGGTCCGCACGTGCACGAGCTGGCCCGCGTAGCCCCTGGCCTGGCGCAACACGTCGAGAAACGCCTCGGGGTCGAAGGCCGGCGCGTGGGCGGATTGCCTCTTGGAATCAGGCTGCTTGCTCATGTTGTGGCCGTCCTTATTCTACCACAACGACAGAGGCGCCTTAAGCGCGGAAGCGAGCATCCTTCGACCGCGGCATAGTTTCGCGGCGCAAAGCATGTTATAATCGACACACATCGCGCCGGCCCGGCTGGCGCGACCCACCGCTCCCGAGGAAATCCTATGAGCGCACTTCTCACCGACCAGATGCTCGTTCTGTTTGCCATCCTGGCGCTTGGCTCGTGGCTGGGTCACCTGTCGTTCCGGGGCGTCTCGCTGGGCACGGCCGCGGTGTTCTTCGTCGGCCTGGCCTTCGGGCACTTCGGGCTGACCGTGCCGAAGCCGATCATGGATCTGGGGCTGCTGCTCTTCCTCTACGCGGTAGGCTTGCAGGCCGGGCCGCGCTTCTTCCGTACCTTCCGCAAGCAGGGCATCCAGTTCGTGGTCATCGCGGGGATCGCCATCGGCGCGGCCGCGGTCGTGACCGCGGGGCTGGCGTGGGTGTTCAGGCTGCCCTTTGCGCTCGCCGCGGGCATGTTCACCGGCGCGCTGACCAACACGCCCGCGCTGGCCGGCGCGCTGGACGCCATCTCGCGGATCGCGCCCGACCAGGCCGCCACGGTCTCGGTGGGCTACGGCATCGCATACCCGTTCAGCGTCGTGGGCGTGACGCTGCTGACCCAGTTCCTGCCGCGCCTGCTGCGTCGCGATGTCAAGGCGGCCGAGGAACAGTGGCTGGCGGCCCAACTGGCCGAGCAGCCCGCGCTGCAAAAGGCTCAGTTCAGGGTCAGCAACCCGAACCTGGACGGCAAGCGGCTGGACGAGCTCGACACGCACCGGCTCAGCCAGGTGAACATCTCGCGGGTGCGCAAGGGCCAGCAGGTCATCCTGGGCACGCCGGACGTCACCCTGCACCTGGGCGATGTCGTGCTGGTCGTGGGCGCGCCGGACGAGCTGGCCAAGATGCGCCTTTTCATCGGCGAGGAGGTCGATGTGCCGATGGAGGCCGGCAGCCGCGTGGTCAGCCGCGACCTCTACGTGAGCGAGGCCTCGCTGGTCGGCAAACGGCTGATGGATCTGCGCGTGTGGGATCGCCACAACATCATCATCACCCGCATCCGCCGCCAGGGGCTGGAGATCACGCCGGTCGGCACGAGCATGCTGGATCTGGGCGATACGCTGCGGGTGGTCGGCGACGAACAGGCCATCGCCCAATTCGCCAGGCTGGTCAGCGGCAACACCCGGCGCATCGAGGAGACCGACATGGTGCCCTTCCTGATCGGCCTGGTGCTGGGTGTGGGGCTGGGGCTGGCGCCGTTCCAGCTCCCCAACGGGCTGACCATCAAGCTGGGCGCGGCCGGCGGCGCGTTCCTCGTCAGCCTGGTGCTCGGCCATTTCGGCCGGATCGGGCCGTTCCGCCTGTACGTGCCGGCCGCGGCGCGCAACCTCTCGCGCGAGCTGGGGCTGATGCTCTTCCTGGGCGGGGCCGGGGCCAACGCGGGGACCCAGCTCTTCGCCGTCATCCGGCAGCAGGGCGGCGACGTGTTCGCCATCGCCGCGGTCATCACGCTGACAGCCGTCGTCCTGACCCTGCTCCTGACGCACGTCATCTACAAGATGAATCTGCTCTCCACGCTGGGCCTGCTGGCGGGCGTCATGACCAACCCGCCCGCGCTCGCGACCGCGGGCAACCAGACCTCCACCGACGTCCCCGCGGTGACCTACGCCAGCGCCTTCCCCGTCGTCCTGATCTTCAAGATCCTGCTCGCGCAACTGCTCGTGCAGGTGTTGCACCTGTTCTGACGCGCAATCCGCGTTCGCCTCACCCCGCCTTCACCGCGCGCGTCGCCAGGAAGGTCGGCATATATTCGGAGAGCACATCCTTCGCCTCCGGCGGGTAGCGATCCTCGAAGAACGCGGTGATGTGGAACCCGGCATCGCACTGGCCGCCGATCTGATCCTCCAGCGAGTGGCTGTATTCCAGCGGCCAGCCCTCGCGCATCCGCCGGGCCAGCTTGCGCCTGGAGAGGCTGCCCACGTCGGAGTACGGCAGCTTGTAGCGCACGCGCAGCTTCCCCTTCTTGTCCGCCAGGTCGAAGTCGAACAGATGGTTCATCGGGTTATCGAAGCCGGCCAGCAGCACGCCGCCGGCCAGCAGCACCCGCGCGGCCTCGCGCCAGACCGGGCGCACCTCCGGCGTGAAGACGTTGCTGACCGGATGGAAGATCAGATCGAACTCGCCGTCCTCGAACGCGGACAGATCCGCCATCACGCCCAACACCGTGCGGATGGTCAGCCCCTCGCGCTGCGCCACGAGCTGATCCTGCTCGAGCTGGCGCGGGGAGTTGTCCAGCGTCGTGACCTGCGCGCCGGCCGCGGCAAAGATGGGCGCCTGCTGCCCGCCGCCGGAGGCCAGACAGAGGATCCGGCAGCCGGGCATGGGCAGGAACCAGCCGCGCGGGACCGGGATCGTCGGCGTGAGCAGGACGGCCCACTCGCCCCGCCGCGCGGCCGCGATGGCCTCCGGGCCGACCGGCAGCGTCCACGGGTTGCCCTTATCGACCTCCCGGTTCCAGGCCGCACGATTATACTTGGTGACGTCCACAAGCGCCTCCCTGTCGTTTGCTGATGCCGCCATGATACACCATCCGACCGCGGGCCTGGAAAACTAGAGCCGCCCGTGCGGACGCCGGAGACCGGCGCAGCGGAGAGGGTTTTGGCCTGTGGGAACGCTCGCCTTTGTGGGCCAAGCTACTATGCCCGCCGTAGAATCCGCTTATACTGGCACCATTCTTAACCTCGATTTGTCGACAGGGAGGGTTCAACGATGGCAACAGTTCGCACGACGCCCAACACGCTGACGGACGACCTGATCCAGTCCTATCGCAACCAGGGCTTTGTCAAGGTCCCCGGCGTGATCTCGCGTGAGGAGGCCGAAGAGTATCGCCGCGCGGCAATCGAGCTGCAGAAGTCGATGCAGTCCTTGCACCAGGGCCCGATCTTCACTCAGCTCGTCAATGCCTGGACCGAGAGCGAGACCATGAGGCGGCTGACGCTGCATCCCAACGTCGGCGGCATCGCGGAACGGCTGGCCGGCATCCCGCTGCGCCTCTGGCACGATCACCTGCTCATCAAACAGCCGCACAATGAGGCCGCCACGGAGTATCACCAGGACTTTCCGTACTGGCCGCACGGCAACTCGCGCCATACGCTGTCGGCCTGGATCGCGCTGGTCGATGTGCCGGTGGAGCGCGGCTGCATGACCTTCATCCCCGGCACGCAGAAGCGCAACGACCTGCGGCCCCAGGATCTCTCCGACCATGACGACCTGATGGAGCTCTGGCCCGAGCTGGTCTACAGCCCCCGCGTGACGCTGCCGCTGCGCGCGGGCGACTGCACGTTCCACAACGGCCTGTGCGCCCACATGGCGAACTCGAACGACACGGACGAGCCGCGCGTCGCGCACATCATCATCTACATGGACGCGGACACCACCTACACCGGCGCAAAGCACGTCGTGACCGATCCGCTCGGCCTGGCCGCGGGCCAGCGTCTCGGCGACAGCAGCATGTTCCCCGCGGTCAGCAGCATGCACTCCTGATCGCCCCGCCCCTGCTGCGCCGATCTCAGGGGGCCGGCGCAGCAGGGCAGCGCGCGATCGCCTGCGGAGGCAGACGCCCGTGCTGGAACACACCATCGTCTATCGCGAGCCGGGGCGCTTCGCCGGCTGGCCCGCCAACTACGGCATCTGGTCGTGGCCCCGCGGCGCGCAGCCGGACGAGATCGTCGTCGGCTTTGTCGCGGGCAGCCTCAAGGTCCCCGCGGCCGGCCACGCCTGCGACCCCGCGCGCCCCTTCGTTACGCTACAGGCGCGGAGCCTGGACGGCGGCCTGACGTGGGCGACGGCCCCCATGCCCGTGGCCGCGCCGGGCGGCCGCGCGCTGTCGGCCGACGAGCACGTGGGGCCCGCGCTGCGCGCCGCGGCCGCGCTGGCCGCGGGCGAGCCGGCGCAGCCCGGCCCCTGTCCCGGCGCGGACTTCTCCCGCCCTGACTTCGCGCTGCTCTGCGGCCGCACAGGGCTGGAGGCGGGCGCGGTCTCCTGGTTCTACACCTCGCAGGATCGCTGCCGCTCCTGGCAGGGGCCCTACACGCTGGGCGCTTTCGGGCTGCCCGGCATCGCGGCCCGCACCGACTATCTCGTCCTCGGCCCGCACGACCTGCTGCTCGTCCTGACCGCGGCCAAGACGGACGGCCGCGAGGGCCGCCCCTTCTGCATCCGCACGGCCGACGGCGGGCGG
>MWBF01000299.1 GCA_002068935.1 Chloroflexi bacterium ADurb.Bin325 | reverse complement strand
GGGTCCACGTCGCACAGGGCGGCGAGGCGGCCAGCGCCGGCGGCGCGGAAGGCTTCGGCGTGGACGTTGCCAATGGCGCCGCCGCCGATGATCCCGATCGTCAGTTCCTTGGCCATAAGAGTGGTTCCTTTCGTTCAAATATTCCCAACACGTTGTGTGAGGTAACAACAGCAACACACGGTTGCCATTCGACAAGCTCATGGTCCCGAGCAACGCCGAGGGGCAGACAGCGGAGCCGTGGCGCCCACGGCGAAGCCCCTCTCCCTGGAGAGGAGAGGGACAGGGGTGAGGGTGACGCGCGAGGACGGACGAACTCTGACCAAGGTGTCACCCTCACCCGGCCCGCTTCGCCAAGGCTTCGCAGGCCACCCTCTCCCCTCCAGGGAGAGGGGCGCGAGCCGAACGACTACCGCAGCGTCTTGAGGAAGCGGGCGATGCGGCGCACGACGGCGACCTCGTCCGGGTCCTGGCCTTCGTACTCGATCGACAGGAAGCCGCGGAACTTTGCCGCCCGCAGGATGCCGGCGATGCGCAGCCAATCGAAGTCGGCGTCGCTGCCGTCCTCGTTCACGTTGAAGAACTTGGCGTGGACAATCGACGCGTGCGGTGCGCAGCGGGCGATCTGGCCGTACTTCTCTTCGGTCGCCTTGCTGGTCGGCGGGAAGTTGCCGGTGTCGAGCGTGAACCTCAGATACGGGCTGTCCACGTCACGGTGCAGGCTCAGGAGTTGCTCGGCGGTGGTGCCGCCGTGATTCTCCAGGGCCATCACCACGCCGCGCTCGGCGCCGATGCGGCACACCTGGACCATGGCCTGGCGGACCTTTTCGTACAGAGCCGGGCCGCCGGCATCGAGTTCCTGGCCGCTGCCGCAGAAGAAGCGGACCATCGGCGCGCCGAGGAACACGGCGGCGTCGGCCCATTGGCGGATTTCCTCCACGTCGGCGGCGCGCTTGGCGTCGTCGGCCGTGGTCAGGTGCCCGGCGGCCGAGACCATGGCGATCACCAGGTGGCGGTCGGTGCAGGCCTTCTTCAGTTGGACGAGGTACTCCCGGTCGCGCGTCGGGAAGTGGTTGCACAGAAGCTCGACGCCGTCGAGGTCCAGCCGGGCGCACTGGTCGAGCCACGACATCTGGTCGAGCCGGCCGGCCTTGATCGCGCGGTGATGACTCCAACTGCTGCACGACGTCTTCATAGCGAGATTCTCCCAAAGAAAGGGGCCGCGCCGAACGCTCTGCCCAGCCAGCGCGTCGGTGCGGCGACGAGACACAAATAGTTGAACCCGCGCGAGCATGCGCCGGGTCGGGCAATCTGCGCGTCGGTGGCAGTGGGTGGAGACGGCGACTGCTCAACCCTGGAGGGGAGAGGGGGCCTCGTGTCACGATTCCAGAAGCAGGACGAGGTAGAGCAGAGCGCGGGGCAGATGGAAGAAGCCTTTCCACTCGCCGCCTTTGAGCTGGTGCGTGGGTTCGCCGCGGCGGTCGAGGTAGCCGAACCACTCGCCGAACTCCGGATCGCGGAAATGTTGCCAGGCCCAATCATGGTTCTTCCGGTGCAGGTCCAACCAGCGGTCGTCGCCGGTCACGCGCCACGCCAGCGCCAGAGCATAGAGGGCCTCGGTGGCCGGCCACCACAGTTTCATGTTCGCTTCGAGTTGCGTGCACGGGCGGCCGTCGGCGTCGAGGAAGTAGTAGAGGCCGCCGAACTCCGTGTCCCAGCCCGCGCGGAACGACCAGTCGATGATCTCCAGCGCCGTGGCCATCAGGTCGCGGCGTCCGGTGCGCTGGGCCAGATGAATGAGGAACCAGCCCATCTCGATGGCGTGGCCGGGATTGATCAGTCGCCCCTTCGGCGTGTCGAACGTCTCGCCGTCGGGGCCGACGTGTTCGAGCACGAGTTGCCGGTCGCGCCGCACATGTCGCAAGGCCACGCGCGTCATCTCGTCGGCCAGCTCGGCGTAGCGCGGATCGGTATCGATGGGCGACAGCTCTTCGATCATGCACAGGAAGACCATCGGGTCGGCCAGGCTGGAGCCGCGCGGCGCGCCGGAGAGCATCGGCCGGCCCAGCTTCTCCGGGTGGCGCCACAGGTCGTAGATCAGCCAGAACACGTCGCGGGCCTCGGCCAGATACTCCTCGCGGCCGGTGGCCCGGGCCATCTCGCAGAGGGCCAGCACATAGAAGACCTCGGAGTAGATCTTCCGCTGGAGATGAATGGGCCGGCCGTCGCGCGTGAGGGAGAAGTACACGCGCCCGGTGGCTGGGTCGCGGCCGTGCGCGCGGAGGAACGCGGCGCCCCGCGTGGCCAGGTCGAGCCAGCCGCGTCCGGCGTCGAGCTGGCGGTGCAACCGCGCGAACATCCAGACGGCGCGGCCCTGGAGCCACATGTATTTGTCGGTGCTCCAGGGCCGGCCCTGCCGGTCGAGGCAGGTCAGAAAGCCGCCGCACTGACGGTCGATGCCGTACGTTTCCCAGAACGGGACCACGTTGTCGAGCAGTTCGCGGCGATAGAGCGCCGCCCACTCCTGGGCTGAGGTCATAGCGAGATTCCCTGCCAGTCGCAGTACCGGTTCAGCAGCGCCTCGGCTCCGCGGTGTGTGCTGCGCGGACTCATGAAATGAGAGAACTCGAAGGTGATGAGCTTCTCGCAGCCGGCGGCTTCGGCGGCCTCCATCTTGTAGCGCAGGTGCCGCCAGTCGATGGGCAGAAACTTCATCGGCACGTGGCCGCGCTCGAAGTTCTCCACGTTGGACCAGCAGCGGACGCCGTGTTTGCGGCACAGCCGCGCGTTGGCCGCCAGGTACGCCGGCAGGTCGGTCAGCGCGCACAGGCCGTCCTGGAACGCGACGATGTCGATCAGCCCGGCCACGCGCGCGAAGACCTGTTCCCAGTTCTTCTCGTGATCCTCGGGCGAGAGGTAATCCTCCGGGAACTCCTTGCGGCCCAGCAGCCAGGGCGAAATGAGAATCGGCACGTCTTTCAACCCGCGCAGGTGCCGGGCTAGGCGCTCGTAGACCACCATGGCGCCTTCGTGGTAGCGCGGAATCTCGTGCGAAATGTACCAGCCGCGCAAAGCCTTGCGATGCCCGTAGCGGGCCATGACCTCGTCGGCCAGGGCGATATTGAGCGATGCCTCGCGCTCGTGCTGGCCCTTGCGCCAAGCGCCCGAGTCGTATGTGCCATAGTAGAAGTCCATGCCGCAGCGCTCGGCCTCGTCGAGGAACAGGTCCATCAGGTCGATGTACGCGGGCAGCACCTCGCACTCGCGGCGCAGCACGTCGGAGTCGAAGACGACGCGGTTGCCCGCACCGGCCCGGATCAGGATCACCGTGTCGATGCCCACGGCTTTCATCAGGTCGAAGTCCGCCGCCCACTCGCGCGGTCCGTAGTTGCTCGACGGAATGTCGGCGACCACCGCGTCCAGAAATGTGCCCGAAAGTCTCATCATAGATGCCTCCTCTGTGTCATGGCCGGGACGCCGTCACTCCGCGGCGCGCCTCCGCGCGAACACGTCGCTCAGCGGCTGTCCAGTTCCTGTCGCACGGCCCGGGCCACGGCTTGGCCGAGCAGGCGGTATCCAGCCTCGGTCATGTGTGTACCATCGGGGCAGAGGGTCTCGTCGATGCCGGCCGCGGCGACGACGGCGTAGAGATCGTTGACGGGAATGTTGTGTGCGTCCATGATGGTTCGGGCCGCGGCGTTGTAGGCGCGGACGTCGGCATCGTGGCGGACGAAGTCGGGCACGGTCGCGGCAATGCGCTCGTCGACCACCGGCGTGATCGTGGCCCAGATGAGCGGCTTGCCGGTGGCCTTGAGGCGAGCGACGATCCGGCCGAGGTTCTCGCGATAGGCCGCCAGAGGCACCTGGTACCCGCGCCCGTCGTGCCACCGGCGCAGGTCGTGCAGACCGACGTTGAAATGAAGGATTGCTGCATCGGCGTCGGCCGCCAGCCACGCGTCCAGATGGTCGAGGACGTTCCGCGAGTCGCCGGAGTTGCCCTCGTGATGGGCCACGATGCAGCGGCCCTCGAGCGCCGCCGTCACGAACGGCAGGTAGCCGATGGAAATCGAATCGCCGACCAGCAGCACCTTGGGCAGCCCAGCCACGTTCGCACCTCCCGACCAGACGACGGCGGACTCTCGGATCGAGGCGGCATTGTAGGCGCCCCCGTCGTCGGAAGCAAGGTCATGGCCCAACATACGTGTAATCCAGCACCTGTCATCGCGGGGCCAAGGGGGGCATGGACGTTCTCGGGACGCCGTGGCCGTACCAGCCGCCGGCACCGTCGGCGGACGCCGCTGTCGTGAGGTGGCTCCGGACGCTGATGTGTCTCTCTGGCGGCCGGCGCTTGCCAGCGAGGCCCGTCTTGGGGACAATAGGCCGACGGCGGATCGTTCCGCCGGCGGAGGTGTGGGCTCATGGACATGGTGATCGTCGTGCTCCTGGTGGTGAACCTGTTGGCTGTGCTGGGCGTGGGCCTGGCGGTGCTGGGCGTGCTGAAGCGCGGCGGCGCGGGC